>CAISIP010000228.1 GCA_903885415.1 uncultured beta proteobacterium | reverse complement strand
TCAGCAACGAGCGGCGCAAGGCGAGCGGGTCCTGGCCGGTCTCGCTTGCCAGTTCGTCGATAAAGGCTTCGGAAAAAAGGCGTTGTGCGAGTGGCCCACCGAGCGCCAGAAGCCGACCGGAACCCCCATGCGCGTGGCCAGGTGCACCATCCGCTGGTTGGCGATGGCATAAGGCAGGTCGTACAGGCCTTCGGCCGTTGCCTTGTCGGCCATGTCCACTGGCAACGACAACGCTGGCATGCTGCGCTCCATCCAGCGCGGGTTGATCGCGTCGCCGGCGGACTTGATGTGCAGGCTGCTCACTGTGCCGTCGGCGTCGACGCCAGCGTGAAGCCTGGCTACCTGCATCGGTCGGTAAAAGTCGTGCGCCATGTCTTCTTCGCGCGACGCCATCAGTTGGACCGGACGCCCTTCGCAAGCCATCGCCACCCGCACCGCCTGCGCGACGAAATCCACCTCCAGCCGCCGGCCGAAACCTCCGCCCAAAAACGGCAGATGCAACTGCACCCGGTCGATATCGACGCCTGCGACTTTGGCTGCGATCGCGCGGGCGATTTGCGGAACCTGCGTGGGCGCCCAGATGTCGACTCTGCCATCGTGTACCCGCGCTGTGCAGTTGGTCGGCTCCATCGTCGCGTGCGCCAGGTAGGGCGCGCTGTAGCTGGCGCTGATTAGCCGTGCGGCTTTGGCCTGCGCCTTTGCGGTGTCGCCTCTTTCGTAAAAGACATGGCCTTCGTTCTGGTCGAGCGCAGTGTCCAGGGCGCTGGCGATGCGCCGCGTGTCGGGCGCTGCCGCTGCACCGGGTTGCCATTGGGCCTTTACCGCCGCGACCCCGCGCAGGGCGTGCCAGGTGCTGATGCCGACCACCGCGAAACCGGCGCTGGCGCCACCCATTGCGTCGAAGGCGACCAGCCGATGGACGCCGGGCAGCGCTAGCGCTTCGTTGGCATCGATGGAAATCGCGGTAGCGCCCAGGATCGGCGACTGGCAAACTGCGGCGAACAGCAGCCCTGCCGGACGCATGTCGGCACTGTATTGCGCGCTGCCGTCGACCTTGGCCGCGCTGTCGCTTCGCCGTGCCGGGCGTCCGATCAGGCGCCATTGGCTGCGCTCCTTGAGGCGAACCTCAGCTGGCGCAACGCCGGCCGCTGCGCCAGCGAGTTCGCCGTAATGCGCCGTGCGACCCGATGCGCTGGTCACCAGGCCGTCGTGGGCCGACAACTCTTCCAGCGGCACCTGCCATCGCGCCGAAGCGGCTGCGAGCAACTGCGCGCGCGCGGTGGCCGCCGCCAGCCGAACAGGCTGCCACGCGTCGGCGACACTCGAGGAACCGCCGGTGGCGATGATCCCGAGTTCGCGCGCAATCTTGCCGATGATCCATTCGGCTGCACGCAGCCGGGCGGTCCTGGCGCCGGGTTCGGATTCGGATGGATGCACCGGCAGACCCGCGACGATCATCGCGACGTTGCCATAAATGCGGTCGGCGCCAGCCTGTTCAAGCCGCACCCGCTCCAGCGGCAGATCCAGTTCCTCGGCCGCCAGCATGGCCAGCGCGGTATGCACGCCCTGGCCCATTTCGCTGCGCGGCATTGCCAGCACGACGGTGCCGTCGGCGGCGATCTTGATCCAGCCGTTGAGCGCCACATCGCCCTGTGTAGGCAGCATGGCGCCGGGGCTGCCCAAACGCGATCGCGCCGGCATCAGGCACCAGCCGACGACCAGCGTGCCGGCGGCGCCCGCTGCACTCAGTATCCAGTTGCGCCGCCTCACGGTCCGGGCTGCGCGGTGGCGTCGGCCGGCGGACCCTGCTGCCGGGACTGCCAGCCTATATGCACCATCAGCGTCACGATCACGACAGCGCCGCCGATCATCGTCCGGACCGACGACAGTTCGCCGTGCACCAGCCAGACCCAGACCGGCCCGAGCACAGGCTCGGCCATGCCGATCAGCGCTGCCAGCGCTGCCGGGAGCAACCGAACGCCGGTCACAAACAGGGCCATCCCCAGCCCCAGGTTGAGCGCACCGAAGACGAAAAGAAGTCCGGCGTCGGCCGCGCTGACGCGGGTCGCTCCGCCCATGGCGGCGCCGACACTGGCGGCGATCAGGGTCCCCAGAAAGACCGCCGGCATCATGCGCACACGGGCGTGGCGCCGGGTAAGCACGGTGGCAACGGCGAACGCGATCGACATCAGCAAACCGAGCGCGTCACCGACTGCAGAAGCCTGGCCACCGATCGACTCCGACACCATGATCGCGATGCCGGAAATGACGGCAGCGATTGCGATCCAGGTGGCGGCGCCGACGCGCTCACCAAATAGCGCGAAGCCCATCAGCGCCGCGAACAGTGGCGCTCCGGCCTGCATCAGCAGGATGTTGGCCACGCTGGTGTAGGCCAGCGCTGCGACGAAGCAGGTCGACGCAGTGGCAAAACAGGCGCCTACGCCGAACCCCGCGAGTCCCATGTCGGCGAGCATTCTCCGAGTGCCGCGCCATCCTTCTCGGTGCAGCATGAAACCGAGCAGAAACAGTGCGGCAAAGGCCGAGCGCCAAAAGACAATCGTCCAACTGTCGCCCGTGCTGATGAAGCGTGCGATGGCGCCGCCAAAGCTCCATACCACGGCGGAGCCAAAAACCAGAAGAGCACCCCGCCGGTCTATACCTGTTCGCCCCATGGCGTTTAGCGCTGTATCAGCTCGATCTTGTAACCGTCGGGGTCGGTGACGAATGCGATCACGGTGCTGCCGCCCTTGACCGGACCTGCGTCGCGGGTGACGTTGCCGCCACCGGCGCGGATCGCTTCGCAGGCGGCGTAGGCGTCGGGTACGCCGAGCGCGATGTGGCCGAATGCGGTACCGAGATCGTAGTGGTCGGTTCCCCAGTTGTAGGTCAGCTCGATCTCGGCATGCTCCGGGTTGGACCCGTAGCCCACGAAGGCCAGCGTGTACTTGTACTGCGGGTTCTCGGACTTGCGCAGCAGTTGCATCCCAAGTATCTTGGTATAGAAATCGATAGAGCGTTGCAGGTCGCCGACGCGCAGCATGGTGTGGAGTAGTCGCATGGTTTGAAAGGCTTGGGGGCGCTCGTGATGGTGGCTGGCATTGTTGCACGGCCCTGCCGGGGATAATGGCCTATGCTGCCCACCCGCGTGTGCAGAATGCGCGCCGCCGCGCGATGTGAACTATCTCTGATGCAAGCCCCGACCGAGTCCGATGCCCGACGCACGCAGCCGCCTGCGTCGCCGTGGGCTTGGCGCGTGCGATCGCGCGCGTGGCCTGCATGGCTGCTGGCGTGCCTTTGGACGACGCATGCCGCAGCCGCGGTGAAATTCGAGGACTCCATGGCGCAGCGCATGCTGGCCTGCACGCCCTGCCACGGTGAACAGGGTAGGGCGGCGCCGGACGGCTACTACCCGCGCATTGCCGGAAAACCGGCGGGTTATCTGTTCAACCAGCTGCGCAATTTCCGCGAGGGTCGGCGCCATTACGCGCTGATGGCCGGATTGGTTGACCCGCTGAGCGATGCGTACCTGCTCGAAATAGCGCGTTATTTCTCGGCGCTCGAGCTGCCCTATGGGCCACCGGCGGCGATGGCCGCGCCTGCAGGTCGGCGCGGTGAAACGCTGGCGCTCAAGGGCGATGCGGCCCTGGGTATACCCGCCTGTGCGAGTTGCCACGGCAGCGCGCTGACCGGTGTGGTACCCCATGTTCCCGGACTGCTGGGGCTCCCGCGCGACTACCTGAACGCGCAACTCGGCGCATGGAAGACCGGCCATCGGCGCGCGCAAAGCCCCGACTGCATGGCACAGGTCGTGCGCCGACTCGGCGACGACGACGCTGCCGCCATTACGCTCTGGCTGGCGGCGCAGGCGCTGCCGGGCCAGTCAGGGCCTGTCGGGAAGGCGCCGCAGCGTGCACCCGGGTCGATCGCCTGTGGCAGCGCGCCCGAACTCGGTGGTGCCACCCCCTGATGCGCCGGCGCCTTGGGCCGCTGCTGGCCCGCACCCTGTTAGTGGCGCTGGCCGTGATGGTCATCGCGGCCGCGCTGCTGTGGTGGTTTGGCGTGCGCGACGCACTCGAGCCGTCGGTCGTGGCTGGCGCTGTGTCGGCGCAGGCGCCGCAGCCGCGGCAAGCCGCCAGCGTCGCCGCTGGCGCCTATCTGGCGCGCGCCGGTAATTGCAAGGGCTGCCATACACGCCGCGGCGGCGCCGACTACGCGGGCGGTCGCGCCATCGAGACGCCATTCGGCGTGGTCCACTCCAGCAACCTGACGCCCGACGCGCTCACCGGAATCGGCGCCTGGAGTGCGGCGGATTTCTGGCGCGCGATGCACCACGGCCGATCGCGCGACGGCCGGTTGCTGGTGCCCGCCTTTCCCTATGCCAACACCACCCGGGTCCTGCGCGAGGATAGCGATGCACTATTCGCCTTCCTGATGAGCCGCGCTGCCGTGGAGCAGGCCAACCCGGCGCCGGCGCTGCGCTGGCCTTTCGGCACGCAGCCGGCGCTGGCCCTGTGGCGCGCCCTGTATTTCAGGCCCGTTGTCTGGCGGCCCGACGCCGCGAGAAGCCCGGCCTGGAACCGTGGCGCGTATCTGGTGGGTGGTCTCGGCCACTGCAGCGCCTGCCATAGCAGTCGCAACGCATGGGGTGCCGAGGACACGGAACGGCAGGTCGGCGGTATGGTGCAGGGCTGGTACGCGCCGTCGCTGCTGCATGCCGGCGAGGCCGGCCTCGGGGACTGGGACGAACGCGACATCGTTGCCTTGCTGCGCACCGGCGTTGGCGCCAGAGCGTCGATGTCGGGCCCGATGGCCGAGGTGGTGCTCCACGGCACGCAGTATCTGAGCAACCCGGACCTGTCGGCCGTCGCAGTCTACCTGCGCAGCATGCAAACCGGGTCGCCGCGGGTCACTCAGTCATCGGCACCACTGGGCCTCGAGTCTGCGGCCGGCGCTAGGCTGTACGAGAAGCATTGCGCAAACTGCCACGGCGACAGCGGCGAGGGCGTCTCGGGTGCCTATCCCGCGCTGGCGGGCAACCGCGCGGTCCTGATGGGCGATAGCCGTAATTTGGTGCAGATGGTATTGCGGGGCGGCTTTGCGCCCGCAACCGATGGCAATCCCCGGCCTTTCGGTATGCCGCCCTACCAGGTGCTGTTGAGCGACGGGGACATCGCTGCGGTGCTCACCCACATCCGGGGTGCCTGGGGTAACAGCGCCGCTGCACTGTCCGAACTCGACGTCGCGCGCCACCGGGGCGGTCCGCTGCGCTGAGGTGTTCCCGCGCCCGAAGCGGCGCTTCAGAGCTGTCGCAATAGTGGGCCCAGCAGGCCGTGGACGGTTCGCCAAGTACGCCACACCATCCAGGCGCGCTGGCTCCAGCGCAGCACACGGCGGGGACTGAGCACCAGGGTGGCGCCCAGCATCGCCGCGGCCAGGCTCGGGTGGCGCAGGATAGTGTCCTTCGCCTGTCGTCCGACGCGCAGCAGGCGGGCCGGCCAGGCCAGCGCGGCTGCGATCGGCGCAAAGCCGCCAGCGAGCGTATCGCGCTGGCGGGCGATGCGCTCCTGCAGGCGCCCGCGCTGCAGCGCCAGCTCAATCAGGCGCGCCTGCATGGCTTGCAGCCTTCTTGAGCCTGCGGATGTCTTCCTGCAGTTCGGTCAGCGACGCCGAAAATGCGGCTTGTGGCGGGTTCAGCAGGCGCTTGAGCTGGCCGTAGCACAGCGCCGCGGCGGCGCCGAATACGGCGCAAAAGAAAGACAGCACCAGTTGTCGCTGCTCCCACAGCACCATGGTCAGCAGGGCCACTGCGAGCAGCACGGCGAGCGCCAGGCAGAACATCAGCGCTTGTGACAGCAGTAGCAGCTGAAGCGCCAACAGTTTCTGGACTTCGAATTCATTGGCCAGCAACTCAAGTCGGGTGCGCCCGGTGGCCACCAGTGTGGCAGCCAGCCCCTGCAGGGATCGCAGCAGGCCTGGCCGGTCATGCGGCGGGTCGGCAGCGGGATGGCTCACGGGCCGCGCCCGGGCAGGCATCGCACGCGCTGCCCTAGCGCCGGCTCAGCACCAACCCGAGCAGCAGCCCCACGCCCGCTGCGACGCCGACAGCGGTCCAGGGGGACTCGTGGACATAGGCGTCGGTGGCGCGCGCTGCGGCCCGGGTCTTGGCCATCAGGGTGGCCTCGGCTTCAGCGAGCCGGATCCTGGCGCCCTTGAGGCGTTCTTGGATGCTCGCGCGCATTCCCGCTACCTGCTCGCCGGCCTGCTCGGCGGTTGCGTGCAGCATGCCCTCGGCGTCGGCGATCACCGACTTCATATCGCTGACGAGTTGTTGCTGGTGGCTGATAGTCGCTGCTGTGGTGTCTGTCACGGTGCTTCCCCGGTGGTTGATGTGGACAGCTCCGAGGCTAGCATCTAGCTCGGTTGCGGCCAATCCCAAACACTGGCAGACTTGATCTATGTCATCTCCCGATGGCTGGCCCACCGGGGCCCGCAGCCCTGGCGACACGCCGCTTAGTGCGACAGGATCTTGGACAGAAAGTCCTTGGTGCGATCGCTCTTGGGACTTTCGAAAAATTCGTCCGGCGCAGCCTGCTCGACGATCTGCCCTTGGTCCATGAATATCACCCGGTTGGCGACCGCCTTGGCAAAGGCCATTTCGTGCGTCACGCAGATCATCGTGATCCCCTGCCCGGCGAGCTCGACCATCACGTCGAGCACCTCCTGGATCATCTCCGGATCGAGCGCCGAGGTCGGCTCGTCGAACAGCATGATCTTGGGCGTCAGGCACAGCGCGCGTGCGATGGCCACCCGCTGCTGCTGGCCGCCGGAGAGTTGCAGCGGGTACTTGAGCGCCTGCTCGGCGATCTGTACCCGCTTGAGCTGTGCCATGGCCCGGTCCTCAGCCTCTTTCTTGGGCAGCTTGCCAACCCACATCGGCGCGAGGGTCAGGTTCTCCAGCACCGTCAGGTGCGGGAACAGGTTGAACTGCTGGAACACCATGCCGACGTTGCGGCGCACCTTTTCGATGGCTTTCAGGTCGTCCGACAGCTCGGTGGCGTCGACGATGAGTTGGCCCTGCTGGTGTTCTTCAAGCCGGTTGATGCAGCGGATCAGGGTCGATTTCCCGGAACCCGAGGGCCCACAGATCACGATGCGTTCCCCCTGCGCGACATGCAGGTCGATGTCGCGCAGCACATGGAAGTCGCCATACCATTTGTTGACGCGATTGAACTCGATGATGGGGCTTGGCGATGTCATGGCGGGTTCGGGGTGTTGTGCGTGCGATGCGGCGGGCGTCACTGGCGTCGGGTGCCGGTATTGAGGTGGCTTTCTATCCACTGGCTGTAGCGCGACATCGCGAAACAGAAAATAAAATAGATCGCCGCGACGAAGAGCTGGCCTTCCAGGAAGAACTTGCGCCAGTTGGCGTCGCCCAGGGCGAGTTGCAGCGAGCCGGTGAGGTCGTACAGGCTGACGATCGTCACCAGCGAGGTGTCCTTGAAGGCGCCAATAAAGGTGTTCATGATCGCCGGCACCACCAGCCGCAGCGCCTGCGGCAGGACGATCTTTCGGGTAGTCTGCCAGTCCGACAGGCCCAGCGACTGCGCCGCCTCGATCTGGCCTTTGGGCAGCGCCTGCAGGCCGCCACGGATCACCTCGGCCAGGTAGGCCGCGGTGAACAGCGTCATGCCGACCAGCACGCGCACCAGCACATCGATCGTTGTGCCTTGCGGCATGAACAGCGGGAACATGAACGAGGCCATGAACAGCACCGAGATCAGCGGCACCCCGCGAACCAGTTCGACGTAGATCACGCAGATCGCGCGGATGCCGGGCATGCGCGATTGCCGCCCCAGCGCCACCATCACCGCCAGTGGAAAGGCAAGCACCAGACTGATGGTCGATAGCAGCAGGGTTAGCGGGAAGCCGCCCCAGCGGTCAGTCTCTACCTTGCCCAGTCCGAAGCGTCCGCCGAACATCAGCGTGAAGAACGCCGCCAGCACCAGTATCCAGGCGATTGCTAGCCCGCGCCGCCAAAAAGGCCGGTAACAGCTCGCGACCAGCAGTCCGATCAGCATGCTGCAGGCCAGCAACGGACGCCATTGTTCCGCATAAGGGTAGCGGCCGAAGATGATCAGGCGGTATTTTTCGGCCACCACGCCCCAGCAGGCGCCGTGCTCTACCGCCAACCTGCACGCCGCGTTGTCCGGAGCGAATACGGCTTGGACCAGCATCCACTGTGTCAGTGGCGGCAGCGCCAGCGCCAGTACCGCCAGCACCAGAAGCGTCGCCAGCGTGTTGGCCCAGCCGTCGAACAGGTTGGCTCGCAGCCATGCGGCGACGCCTTTGACCGAGCGCGGTGGCGGCCTGCTGGCAATGGCCTCAAAGCTCACCGTGTGGGTCGTCAAACTGTGGGCGGCCATTCGCTTTAGCGCTCCTTGATCAGCGAGCGCTTGTTGTAGGCATTCATAAACGCCGCCGTTAGCAGCGACAGCGTGAGGTAACACGCCATCACCAGCGCGATGCATTCGATGGCGCGCCCGGTCTGGTTGAGTGACGTATTTGAGATCGATACCAGGTCCGGATATCCGACCGCGACCGCGAGCGACGAGTTCTTGGTGAGGTTGAGGTATTGACTGGTCAACGGCGGGATGATGACCCGCAGCGCCTGCGGCAATTGCACTAGCCGAACATCCATTTGCCGGCTCAGGCCCAGCGCCGCGGCCGCCTCGTGCTGGCCATAGGGAACGGCCTGTATGCCGCCGCGGACGATCTCGGCGATGTAGGAGGCGGTGTAGATCGTCAGGCCGACCAGCACGGTCAGGAATTCGGGGGTTAGCGCTGCGCCGCCCACGACGTTGATCTCGGTCTTTTCCGGGATATCCAGGCCGCCCGGCGCACCACCCGCCAACCAGCCAAGCAGGGCACAGGCGATAAGGATGGCCAGTCCCGGCCAAAAGACGGGCCGCACCAGGCCGGTGGCGTACAGGTGTGCCCGCGTCGCGCGCGACCAGGCCCAGACTGCGACAACGCCGAGCGCAAGACCGGCCAGCGTCATCCAGTGGCCGCCAGCCCATACCGGCACCGGGTACTGCAGCCCGTTCTTGCTGAAAAATACGCCTGCCATAGGCTGCAAGGCGGTCTCGATGGGCGGCAGCAGTTCGGTCAGGACGAAGTACCAGATGAACAGCTGCAACAGCAGCGGCACATTGCGAAAGATTTCCACATAGACAGCGCAGAGCGTTCGCAGCAAAAAGTTTTGCGAAAGGCGCCCGATGCCCACCAGCGTTCCCAGCAGGGTGGCGAGAACGATACCGACGACGGCGACGCGCAGCGTGTTGGAGAGTCCGACCAGGAAAGCCTTGCCGTAGCTGTCGTCCGAGTCGAAGGGGACGACACTCTCGCCGATCGAAAAGCCGGCGGGCTGCGTGATGAAATCAAAGCCGCTTTGAATGCCGCGGATGCGCATGTTTTGAAGCGTGTTGTGTACCAGGTAGGCACCCATGGCGATCACCGCCACCAGTGCGATCACCTGGTACACCATGCTTCGAAAAGCCTTGCTGCGCCAATTCCATTGGCGCGACTTTGGCTCGATGGCAGGCGGCGTCATGCTTGCAGCACGCCGGCCGTTGCTTGCTTCAGGCAATTAGCGAACTGGGGGGGCGTACAGAAAGCCGCCCTTGTTCCACAGATTGTTTGCACCGCGTGGCAGCATCAGCGCCGACTTCGGACCGACGTTGCGCTCGAAGATTTCGCCGTAATTGCCGGTCGCCTTGATTGCGCGATAAGCCCAGTCCTTGTCCAGGCCCAGCAGCTTGCCGGTATCCTCGGAGGTTCCCAAAATGCGTTGGATGACCGGGTCCTTGCTATCGGCTTTCATCTGGTCGACATTGGCCTGCGTGATGCCGTATTCCTCGGCTTCAATCAGTGCGAACACCACCCATTTCACGATGGAGGTGAACTCGTCGTCGCCACGACGGACCGATGGCCCGAGCGGTTCCTTGGAGATCAGCTCGGGCAGGATCAGGTGGTCATCGGGCTTCGTCGCCTCCTTGTTGCGGATCGAAGCCAGGCCCGACGCGTCGGTCGTGTAGGCCTGGCAACGGCCGGCAAAATACGCTTTGTTGGTCGCTTCCTGGGTTTCAAAAACCACCGACTTCATGTTCAGGTTCATCGACTTGGAATAGTCTGAGAGATTCTTCTCCGTGGTGGTGCCGGACTGCACGCACACGGTGGCCCCCTTGAGCTGCTTGGCGCTCGTGATCTTGGACTTCTTTGGCACCATGAAACCCTGGCCGTCGTAGTAGGTGACGCCGGTGAAGGTCAGTCCCAGTGAAGCGTCGCGTGTCAGGGTCCAGGTGGTGTTGCGCGACAGGATGTCGATTTCGCCGGCCTGCAGGGCGGCAAAGCGCTGCGCCGCGTTGAGCGGCACCCATTTCACCTTGCTGGCGTCGTTGAGTACTGTGGCGGTGACCGCCTTGCAAATATCCACGTCCATGCCAGAGTAGTTGCCCTGGCTGTCGGCGGCGGCGAAACCCGCCAGGTTGGGGTTGACCCCGCAGACCAGCTGTCCGCGGGCCTTGATGGTGTCGATGGTCTTGCCGGCGTGGGCCGGGGCCGCGACCAGCGCGCCCAGAGTGGCGGCCGCAGCGACCGCGAGGTGCATCTTGGAAAATTTCATGGCATGTACTCCAGTTAAGAAACGGAAAATCGGAATTGCCGCCTATTATTGATCAGGTGCAATGCAGGACTGACAACTATATCGCCTTTGCCACCGGCCAATAACAGAGTTTAGGCGGCAACCCCCTGCAATTTCTGGGCATGGCAGGCGCGGGCCACATCGTCTTGCGCGGCACGAGCGGGCGCCCCCAAGGACAGCGGGCGGCGCGCGATGGCGCACCTTGATGGTGCCGGGGCGCTGCCCTTATGCTCCGATGGAAGTCCGACGCAAACCACCGATAGGAGCGTACTCCATGACCTTCCCATCATCTCCGGCGGACCGTTCTGCGTTTCGCGCGCACCACACATTCTGGCCCAAGCGCACGCCGTGGCGCATCACGCCACCGGCGACCGCGCTGTGGCACAACCTGTCCGTCAGCGCCATGCGCTATCCCGACAAGGCCGCTCTGGTGTTCTTCGGCTCGGTGCTCAGCTACCGGCAGTTGGACGAACAGGCGCAGCGGCTTGCTTCTTTCTTGCACCAGATCGGCGTGCGAGTGGGTGATCGGGTTCTGCTCAACATGCAGAACTGTCCCCAACTGGTGGCCGCGCATTGGGCCATATTGCGCGCCGGCGCGGTGGTGGTCCCGGTCAACCCGATGAACCGCTGTGAGGAACTCAAGCACTACATTGCCGACCCGGACGCTCGCTGCGCTATCACCACCGCCGACCTGGCGGACGAACTCGCCCGTGCCAGCAACGCGCTGGAGCCCCCGCAGCGCCTGTCGCATGTGATCGTGACGCATTTCGCCGATGCCTTCGATGAACGGGTGCAGGGTGAGCAGGCGCCGCCTGCTGCCTGGATGGATTGGTTAACGCGGCGCCACCGGGCCCCGGAACTACTGGGCGGCACAGTCATCGACTGGGCACAGGCGCTGGCCTGCAGCGTCGATAAGCTCGCGCACGAGGCCGAGCCAGGCGACCTTGCGCTGCTGCCCTACACCAGCGGCACCACCGGGCTTCCCAAGGGCTGCATGCACGCACACGCGAGCGTCATGCACCAGGTGGCGGCGGCGGCGCTGCTGGGCGCAACATCGGCCGACAATGTGTCGCTGGCGGTGGTGCCGATGTTTCATGTGACCGGGATGGTCAGCGTGATGCACTGCGCCATCTATGTAGGGGCGACTTTGGTCATCATGCCGCGGTGGGACCGCGAGCTTGCGGGACGGCTGATCGCCGCCTGCCGTGTAACGCATTGGGCCAATATACCGACCATGGTGATCGACCTGCTGGCGAGTCCGAATCTCGAGCAGTACGACCTGTCGTCGATCGTGCATATTGGCGGCGGCGGCGCGGCCATGCCGCAGGCCGTCGCGCAACGCCTTTTGGAGCGTTATGGACTGCACTACCTGGAGGGCTATGGGCTGACAGAGACCGCAGCGCCATCGCATTTCAACCCCTACGGCGCGGGCAAGCAACAGTGCCTTGGAATCCCCTATATGGGAACCGACGCGCGGGTAGTCGATCCGCAGACGCTGCAGGAAATGCCGGTCGGAGAGCAGGGCGAAATTGTGATTTGCGGCCCACAGAACTTCCTTGGCTATTGGAAGCGACCGGAAGCCACGGCGGCGGCCTTCATCACGATCGACGGCAAGCGCTTCTTCCGATCGGGCGACCTTGGCCGGATCGATCAGGACGGCTATTTCTTCATCACCGACCGGCTCAAGCGGATGATCAACGCGTCGGGCTTCAAAGGGTGGCCGGCCGAGGTGGAAGCGCTCCTGTTTGGCCACCCGGCCATCCAGGAGGCCTGCGTGATTGCGGCAAAAGACAGCTACCGCGGCGAGACCGTCAAGGCGATTGTGGTTTTGCGGCCTTCGTGCCGTGGAACCGTCAGCGAGCAGGATATCGTCCGCTGGTGCCATGCCACCATGGCGGTTTACAAGGCGCCGCGAATGGTGGCCTTTGTCGACGCGTTGCCAAAGAGCGGCAGCGGCAAGGTGATGTGGCGCCAGCTTCAGGAGGCGGAAAATTCCTAGCGACCGCACGCGCGTGCGGGGCGGCCCCGGGCGCATGGCCGAGTGGCGGCGAAGCGCTCACTGCACTAGGGGCGTGTCCGTCGACTCAAGGTCCACCCCTTGCACGGTGGCGCTGCCTGCAAGCAGCAGCAGGTACTGGCGCAACGCGGTCACATAGCTTTGCTGGCGCAGTTCCATGGCGACTGCGCCGCTGACCGCAGCGTAGTCCTGGGCAAGGCCGGGTTCGCGCTGCAGCACCTCGACCACATGCAGTCCGAAGCGGCTGTGCACCAAGTGCGGCAGCACGCCGACCCCTGGATGCCCGAGCAGCTCTTTGGAAAATTCCGCCGCGCAGTCGGCCGCGCTCAGCCAGCCCAGTTCGCCGCCTAGCGCCGCGCTAGGGCAATTCGACAACTCCCGTGCGGCGCTGGCAAAGCAGTCGTCCTGCGCGCCAACGTGGCAACGCAGGTCGAGCAGGCAGGCTTCTGCGCGGTTGCGAAGCGCTTGCACATCGACGCCTGGCGTGACGGCGAACAAAATGTGGCGGGCGCGGACTTTCTCGCCACTGCGGTAGCGTCTGGCGTGTGCGGCGTGGTGGCGACGACACGCTGCATCGGACGCCTCGGGTATCTGTAATGCGCTGTCGAGCAGCGCCTCGATGGCGTCGCTCGCAGCCTCGGTGCATACGCCGTCGGTATTGGCCTGGTCATCGTTGGACAGCAGCCCAGCTTCCTGAGCCGCTTGCCGCAGCAGCTCGGTGCAGGCGCGCTGGCGAAGCGTGCCGGTGTCCGGGATTGATTGGGCGGTGTGCAGCGGCACACCGTTGACCGTCGCCACCGGCGAGGCACCGGGGGGTGCTGGCGTGTGATCAACGCAGGGTGTGTCGGGTGACATGGATTGCTTCTCGTGGTTGCGGTTTCAGAGATGGGCGCTGCGCTGGTGCGGCTGGTTATGGCCGGCCGGCAGGTTCAAACGGCGGCTACGCACCAACTGGTGGGGACGGAAAAGGAATGCGACCGTGGCAAAGCCGCTCCATACATGAACCAGCCGGCTGAACGGGAATAGCAAGAATATCGTCATGCCCAGCACCAGGTGCAGCTTGAAGGGCCAGTCCAGATTCAGTAGGCCATCGGCATTCGGACGCAGAGTCACAACGCGTTGGGCCCAGTCGGACAGCGCGAGCATCGCACTGCCGTCCGGGTGTCCGAGCGAAAGCGGCAGGGTCGCAAGACCGATCACCAGCTGAAACCACAAGATCAGCAAGATCGCGATATCGCTGCGGTGGCTGGTGAGCCGGATGCGTGGATCGAACAGTCGCCGATGCAGCAGCAAGCTCAGGCCGACAAAACACACCAGTCCCGCAGTCCCGCCCGAATAGACGGCCACCAGTTGCTTGTTCTGCGGCGTGATGAAGTGTTCGTAAATCCAGTGTGGCGTCAGCAACCCGGCGAAGTGGCCAAAGAACAGGAACAGGATGCCGACATGAAACAGATTGCTGCCCCAGCGCAGCGATCCTGCCCGTAGCAGCTGGGAGGAATCGCTCTTCCAAGTGTACTGGTCCCGGTCAAAGCGGGCCAGACTCCCCATCAGGAAGACCGACAGGCAGATGTAGGGGTACACGACGAACGCAAAGTGGTGCAGGTAGACCTGCATGTTGCTCATGCTGCTGCCCCTGGTTGGGCGCTGTGCGGCTGCGTGCGCGGGACGAAATGCAGCACCTGTTCCTGACCGGGCTTGGCCTGTCCCTTGGTCGAACAGCCGTCAAATGCCAGCGGTTCGGCCCAGGTCGCGTCGAGGCCCTGTTCCGGCTCCGGCCCTGCCAGTGGCGCCGATGCCACGATCGGCTCGCCGGCAATTTCCAGCAGTGCACCCAGCACGCAGGCGTACGGACTGCCGCGCTGCTGCAATGCCGAAAAAATGGCGCCGAAGATATGCGCCATCTCCGCCAGAAAAGCCTGCGCCTCGGCCGCGGGCTGGGTCGACACGAACTCCAGCACCACCGGAAGGTAGTCCGGCAACTCGCCAGGTGCCAGCAATAACCCGGCCTGCGCGTAGGTTTGCGCCAGGTCGACCATGGCCGGGCCCCGCTCGCGTGAGTCCCCGTGCACATGTTCGAACAGGTGCAGCGAGGTGGCTCGACCGCGGTCAAACAGCGCGACATAGTCGGCCTCCACGTCCAGCGGATCGCCGCCGGCCAGTTCGCCGATCAGAACTTCGATCGCGCTGACTGCTGCGGCTGAAAGCGCCGCTTCCTGCCGCAGCACTTGGCCCATTTGCGGCAGAAAGCCACGCCGTTCAGCGTCGGGGTAGCCCAGCAGGGCAGCCAGAACGCGCAGGCTGCGCGCAGCTGGCGTTGTTCGATTGCAAACAGAAGACATGGTCAAACCTCCGCCCGGATGGGAATAGTGCGTTTTTTCGCGCTGCCGAAAAGACTGGTTTCGCCGATGCCTTCCGAGCAACCGTTGCCGAAGCTAAAGCCGCAGCCTCCGCGCATGTTGAAAGTGTCCTCGGCGTACTCCCGGTGCGTGCTGGGTATGACAAAGCGGTCTTCGTAGTTGGCGATCGCCATGACCTGGTACATCTCCTCGACTTCGGCCTGGCTGATCCCCACCTGCTGCAGGACGGCGAGATTGATGCGCTGGTCCACATGCTTTGCCCGCTGGTACGCGCGCATCGCCAGCATGCGCTCCAGTGCGCGCACCACCGGCGCGGTGTCGCCGGCTGTGAGCAAGTTGGCCAGGTACTTCACCGGAATGCGCAGCTGCTGCACGTCGGGAATGTCCCCGTTGACCCCGACCTCGCCGGCATTGGCTGCAGCGGAAATCGGCGATAGCGGCGGCACATACCAGACCATCGGCAGCGTGCGGTACTCCGGATGCAGTGGCAGCGCCACCTTCCATTGCACCGCCATCTTGTAGACCGGGCTATTGCGCGCCGCCTCCATCCATTTGTCGGGCACGCCGTCGATGGCCGCCTGTGCGATTACCTGCGGGTCGTTCGGGTCGAGGAAGATGTCGAGCTGGCTCTGGTACAGGTCGCGGTCGTGCTCCACACTGGCGGCAGCCTCGATGCGGTCGGCAT
This sequence comes from uncultured beta proteobacterium, assembly GCA_903885415.1. GTDB lineage: Bacteria > Pseudomonadota > Gammaproteobacteria > Burkholderiales > Burkholderiaceae_C > CAISIP01. The sequence continues at coordinate 19,626 of CAISIP010000228.1, read as the reverse complement.
CGTACAGCAGGACGCCCAGGTAGCGTATGCGACCCACACATGTCTCGCTGCACACGGTGGGTTGGCCGGCCTCGATGCGCGGGTAGCAAAAAATACACTTCTCCGCCTTGCCGCTCTTCCAGTTGTAATAGATTTTCTTGTAAGGGCATCCCGACACACACATGCGCCAGCCGCGGCACTTGTCCTGGTCGATCAGCACGATGCCGTCCTCTTCGCGCTTGTAGATCGAACCCGACGGACAACTTGCGACGCAGGCCGGGTTCAAGCAGTGTTCGCACAAACGCGGCAAATACATCATGAAGGTGTTCTCGAACTGGCCGAGCATGTCTTTTTGCATCTGCTCGAAGCCGTCGAGGTTCTTGTCCTTGCTGCGCTTGGCGAACTCTCCGCCCAGGATTTCCTCCCAATTCGGGCCCCAGACGATCTTGTCCATCCGTTTGCCGGTGATCAGGCTGCGCGGCCGTGCCGTCGGAGGCGCTTTCATCTCGGGTGCGCTTTGCAGATGGTCGTAGTCGAAAGTGAAGGGCTCGTAGTAGTCGTCGATTTGCGGCAGGTTCGGGTTGGCAAAGATGCGCATCAGCAGTTTCCATTTGGCGCCCTGGCGCGGTTCGATGCTGCCGTTGGTCTTGCGCTTCCAGCCGCCGTTCCACTTGTCTTGGTTTTCCCACTCCTTCGGGTAGCCGATGCCGGGCTTGGTCTCGACGTTGTTGAACCAGGCGTACTCCATGCCTGGTCGGCTGGTCCAGACGTTTTTGCAGGTGACGGAGCAGGTGTGGCAACCGATGCATTTATCGAGGTTGAGTACCATGCCAATTTGCGCGCGGACCTTCATGTTGTTTCTCCTTGCGCCTGAATGGGGCGGCCCGGTTCTTCGCCGGCCGGCGTGTCGAGCCAGTCGACCGTCACCATCTTGCGTACGACGACGAACTCGTCGCGGTTGGTGCCGATGGTTCCGTAGTAGTTGAAACCGTAGCTGAACTGCGCGTAGCCGCCGATCATGTGGGTGGGCTTGAGGACGATGCGGGTGACCGAGTTGTGAATGCCCCCGCGGGTGCCGGTGATTTCGCTGCCCGGCGTATTGACGATTTTTTCCTGTGCGTGGTACATCAGCACCATGCCGGGATTGACCCGCTGGCTGACCACGGCCCGCGCCGCGATGGCGCCGTTGATGTTGAACAGCTCGACCCAGTCGTTGTCGACGATGCCGGCGTTGCGGGCATCGTCTTCAGACAGCCAGATGCAGGGGCCCCCGCGGCTGAGCGTGAGCATCAGCAGGTTGTCGGTGTAGGTCGAGTGAATTCCCCACTTCTGGTGCGGCGTGATGAAGTTGAGCAGGATTTCCGGGTTGCCATTGGAGCGAATGCCGTGGATCCCGGCGGTGGTCTTGAGGTCCACCGGCGGACGATAGGTGGAGAATCCTTCGCCGAACGCGATCATCCACGGGTGGTCCATGTAAAAGTGCTGGCGACCGGTCAGTGTTCGCCAGGGAATCATTTCGTGCACATTGGTGTAGCCGGCGTTGTACGACACGGTCTCGCTCTCGATGCCGCTCCAGGTCGGCGACGAAATGATCTTGCGCGGCTGCGCCTGAATGTCGCGGAAGCGAATCTTCTCGTCCTCGCGGTGGATCGCCAGATGCGTATGCTCGCGTCCCGTTATCTTGCCGAGTGCAGCCCAGGCCTTGACCGCCACATGGCCATTGGTTTCGGGTGCCAGCGTCAAAACCACCTCGGCGGCGTCGATATCGGTATCAATTCTCGGCATGCCGCGGGTGGCACCTTCGTCGCTCACCAAACCACTGAGCTCCCCGAGCTGCCTGACTTCGGTCTGGGTGTTCCAGGCGATGCCCTTGCCGCCGTTGCCAGACTTGTTCAACAGTGGTCCGAGCGCGGTGAAACGTTTGAATACATTGGGGTAGTCGCGCTCGACGACCTGAATGTTGGGTGCGGTTTTTCCGGGAATCAGGGTGCATTCCCCGCGCTTCCAGTCGCGTACCTCGAAGGGCTGCGCGAGTTCCGACGGCGTGTCGTGCATCAGCGGTGTCAGCACCACTTCTTTTTCCACACCCAGATGGCCGACGCAGATCTCGCTGAATTTCTTGGCAAAGCCCTTGTAGATGTCCCAGTCGCTGCGACTTTGCCAGGCTGGGTCGACCGCCGTGGACAGCGGATGGATGAACGGATGCATGTCGCTGGTGTTGAGGTCGTTCTTCTCGTACCAGGTAGCGGTTGGCAGCACGATGTCGCTGTAAAGGCAGGTGGTGCTCATGCGGAAGTCCAGCGTCACCAGCAGGTCGAGCTTTCCCTCGGGCGCCTTGTCGTGCCAGACGACCTCGGTCGGCTTGGCCTCCTGGGCACCGAGATCCTTGCCCTGAACGCCGTTACGGGTTCCGAGCAGGTGCTTTAGAAAATATTCGTGTCCTTTGCCGCTGGAGCCCAGAATGTTCGATCGCCATACAAACATGTTGCGCGGCCAGTTGGCGGGGTGGTCCGGGTCGGTGCAGCTCATCGCGAGCGAACCGTCCTGCAGCGCCCGCACCGTGTAGTCCTTCGGTTCCATTCCGGCGCTGGCGGCATCGCGCACCACCTGCAGGGGATTGGTCTGCAGTTGTGGCGCGCTCGGAAGCCATCCCATGCGTTCGGCGCGCACGTTGTAGTCGATCATGCTGCCCGCGTACAACTTCTTGTCGGCCAGCGGGGAGATGACCTCCTCCATGCCGAGCTTTTCATAGCGCCACTGGTCGGTATGGGCGTAGAAGAAACTGGTGCTGTTCATCTGCCGCGGCGGACGGATCCAGTCGAGCGCGAAAGCCAGTGCGGTCCAGCCGGTCTGGGGGCGTAGCTTTTCCTGGCCCACATAGTGCGCCCATCCACCGCCGCTTTGGCCAATGCAGCCGCACATCATCAGCATGTTGATCACGCCGCGGTAGTTCATGTCGCTGTGGTACCAGTGGTTCATCGCCGCGCCGATGATCACCATCGACTTGCCATGGGTTTTGTCGGCGTTTTCAGCGAACTGGCGTGCCACAGTGATCAGCTGTGCGCGTGGCGTTCCCGTGATGCGTTCCTGCCAGGCGGGCGTGTAGGGGGTGTCGTCGTCGAAGCTGGTGGCGGCCATCTCCCCGGGAAGGCCTCGCGCCACACCGTAGTTGGCGACCTGAAGGTCGAACACGGTGGCGACCAGTGCGTCGCGCTTGTCGCCTTCGCGGCCCAGCGCGATGCGCTGGACCGGCACGGTACGCACCAGCACATCGTTGATACCGTCGCCGCTTGCATTGTTGGGAAAGTGCGGACTCACGATGCCGCCGAAGTAGGGGAAGCCCACCCGGGCGGTCTCTTGACTCGCGAGTTCGCCTTCGCGTACCGACAGCTTGAGCTTGACCGGGTGGCCGTGGCGTGCCTCCTTGGCCTCCAGGTTCCACTGGCCCTCGTCGGCGCGTCCGTCGGGTCCCCAGCGAAAGCCGATGGCGCCTACTGGCAGCACCAGCTTGCCGGATGCGTCGAGGGCTACCGTCTTCCATTCCGGGTTGTTGGCCTGACCGAGTCGACCGTTGAAGTCGCTGGCCCGCACATAGCGGTCTGGTACCAGAACGGTCTCGCCGTTGGCGAGCTGATGCTCGCGCAGCATGACGAGCATCGGCATATCGGTGTAGCGCCGCACATAGTCGTCGAAGTAGGCGCTGCGCGGACGGCCGCCATCGGGGAAATAGAACTCCTTGAGAATCACATGGCCCATCGCCATCGCCACGGCAGCATCGGTCCCCTGTTTGGGGTGCATCCAGATGTCGGCGAGCTTGGCGACTTCGGAGTAGTCCGGCGTGACGGCGACCGTCTTTGCACCCTTGTATCGGACTTCGGTAAAAAAGTGTGCGTCCGGCGTTCGGGTTTGGGGTACGTTCGATCCCCAGGCAATGATGAAACTGGAGTTGTACCAGTCGGCCGACTCCGGGACATCGGTTTGCTCGCCCCAGACCTGCGGACTGCTGGGGGGAAGGTCGCAGTACCAGTCGTAGAAGCTCATGCATACGCCGCCGATCAGGCTGAGGTAGCGCGAACCCGCCGCATAGCTGACCATCGACATCGCTGGAATCGGCGAGAAACCGATCACCCGGTCCGGGCCATGCTTCTTGATGGTGTAGATATTGGCGGCAGCGATGATCTCGTTGACCTCATCCCAGCTGGCACGCACCATGCCGCCGAGCCCGCGGATGCTCTGGTAGTCGCGCCGCTGGGTGTCGTTTTCGGCGATCGATGCCCATGCGTCCACGGGGTCGTGCGCCAGTCGCGCTGCGCGCCAGTACTTGAGCAGCCGGGCGCGCACAAGCGGATACTTGACCCGGTTTGCGCTGTAGAGGTACCAGCTGTAGCTCGCGCCGCGCGCGCAGCCTCGGGGTTCGTGGTTGGGCATATCCCAGCGCGTGCGCGGGTAGTCGGTCTGCTGGGTTTCCCAGGTCACGATGCCGCCTTTGACATAGATCTTCCAGGAGCAAGAGCCGGTGCAGTTCACGCCGTGGGTTGAGCGGACGATTTTGTCGTGCGCCCAGCGGTTGCGGTAGGCGTCTTCCCAGGTACGGTCCTCGCCGGTCGCCATACCGTGCTCGCCCGAGAAGCTTTCGCGGGGCGTGGAGAAATAGTTCAGTCGGTCTAAAAAATGGCTCATGGTGTGTTTCTAGTGGTGTGCGGTGGGGCGGACAGCGCGGTGCGCGCCAGACCCTGACCCGTGCGCTGCTGCAGGCTTTTCGGTCTTCATGGATTCTTTATCTCCGAGTTGGCGCGCAGATAAAACCACCAGTTCAGCACCAGACACAGCGCGTAGAAGACGGCAAAGCCATACATCGCCATCTCGGGGGTGCCGGCCTTGATCTGGGTACCGATCACGACCGGGGCAATGAATGCGCCGTAGGCCGCGACCGCCGAAGTCCAGCCCAAGACCGGCCCGGCCTGCTGGCGGTCGAAGATCACGCCGATGGTGCGGAAGGTCGAGCCGTTGCCGATGCCGCTGGCGGTGAACAGCACGACGAACAGCGCCATGAAGGGCAGAAAATACTGCTCCGGGCTCGCCGAGCGGTAGGCCTGCAGCATCACGTAGCCCACCGCGGTAGAGGCCAGCACCATCGCCGCCGAGATCCACTGGGTGACGATCGACCCGCCCATCCTGTCGGAGACCCAGCCGCCGACAGGGCGCACGGCGGCGCCGATGAAAGGGCCTATCCAAGCATAGGTCAGCGCGGACGGCGCATTAGGATTTTTCAGCGTGTGCTGCATCACGCCGGCGGCGTCGGGGGCATGCTGGAAGCCGAAGATAACGGTGATCGCCAGCGGCAGGGCCATGGAAAAGCCGATGAACGAGCCGAAGGTCACGATGTACAGGGCCGTCAACGACCAGGTGTGTCTGTTTCTGAATATCAGGAACTGCTTGGCGACGTTGTCTTTCATCGCGCCAAACGCCGCCAACCGCATCACCAGCAGCGCGCTGACGATGTCCAGTGGTACAGCAACCCACATGCTGATCAACCCCAGTCCGGTCGGCTGGGGCAGATAGAGGTAGAGCATGACGACCGCCGGCAGAAAGGCCAGTGTGTAGAGGTAGGTAATCTTGGCGAAGGCCACGAGCGGCGGGCCGGTGTCTGCGGACACGCTGTTGAGGTTGTTCATGCCCCACCAGCACAGCGCGGCCAGCGGCACCAGCGACAGCACCCAGGCGAAGCCGGCGTTCTGGATCCAGGTGGGCGTGCCGGCCAGGATCTTGCCGAAGATCCAGCCGCTGTCCTTCATCAGGGTCATCGGCTCGCCACCGAAACTGACGAACAGACCGACCGTCATCACCAGGGGGATCACGATCTGCATCGTCGTGACGCCGAAGTTGCCCAGTCCGGCGTTGAGTCCCAGCGCCGTGCCCTGCAGCCGTCTTGGAAAAAAGGCGCTGATGTTGGACATCGAGCTGGCGAAGTTGCCGCCTCCCACGCCCGACCACAGCGCCATCAGCTGGAAGGCCCATAGCGGCCAGTCCTTGTGCTGCAAGGCCACGCCGGTGCCGATGGCCGGCGCCAGCAGCATCGCAGTGGTCAGGAAGACGGTGTTGCGACCGCCGGCAAGGCGTATCAGGAACGATGCCGGTATGCGCATCGTCGCGCCCGAAATACCGGCGATGGCCGTCAGCGTAAACAACTCGGCCTGGGTGAACGGGAAGCCCAGGTTGAGCATTTGCACCGTGATGATGCCCCACATGCCCCAGATCGCGAAGCCGCACAGCAGCGCGGGCACTGAGAGCCACAGGTTGCGGTAGGCGATCTGCTTGCCGGTGGATTCCCAGAACGCATCGTCTTCCGGACGCCAGTCGGCGATGTCGCTGCCTTTGGGTGCGACGGTGGCGTTGGCCTTCAAGGTGTTGTTCATGGTGGTGCCTCTGTCTCAGCCGTGCAGTGCGAACTGGCTTGCGTTCTTTCCCATCAGTTCGGTGCGCCGCACCTCGGTCCAGTACATCCAGATGAGCGAGACCCAGACGATGCCGTACATCAGCATGAAGGCGCTGGAGCGGATGCCGGTCAGGTCCATCAAGGCTCCGAATAGGATCGGCAACACGAACCCGCCCAGACCACCAGCCAGGCCGACAATGCCGCTGACGGTTCCGATATTGCTTGGGTATTCGTCGCTGATGTATTTGAAGACGCTGGCTTTTCCGAAGGCCCAGGCGATCCCGAGCAGGAACATCAATCCGGTGAATGCGTAGACATTGAGGCCAAGGTGGAACTGCGCCGGGCCGTTCGCGGTCAGGATGCTGAAGTCGGTCTGCGGATAGCTCAGCAGGAACAGGCAGATCCAGCTCACCCACAGCACCCACCAGGTCACGCTATGGGCGCCGTACTTGTCAGACAGCCAGCCGCCGACCGCGCGCAAGAGGCCGCCGGGCAGGGAAAAGCAGGCGGCGAGCAGCGCAGCCGATCGGATTTCGAGGCCGAACTCGCCAACGTAGTACTGCACCATCCACAGGGACAGCGCCACATAGCCGCCGAAGACGATCGAGTAGTACTGGCAGTACTTGAGCACCCGCGGGTCGCGCAGCATCTTGAGTTGGTCGCTGAAGCGGGTGTTCGACGGCACCAGATGGGCTGGATCGGTGTGGCTGAATAGCCAAAAGACGACCAATGCGCCGAGCATGATCGCCGCGTAGACCTGCGGAACCATGGCCCATCCAAAGCCAACCACCAGCGCCGGAGCGACGAACTTGTTGACCGCAGCGCCCGAGTTTCCAGCGCCATAGATGCCCATTGCGAAGCCTTGCCGGTTTTTGGGAAACCAGCGCGCCACATAGGGAGTGCCGGCCGAAAAGGAGCCGCCGGCGAGTCCGACAAACAACCCGATCACCAGAAAGTGCCAGTAAGCCGTTGCGTAGCCCATGAGCCATATGGCTGGCACGGTGGTGGCCATCAGCGTCGCCATCACCACGCGTCCACCGTATTTGTCGGTCCAGATTCCCAGCGGCACCCGGATCAGCGATCCGGTCAGCACCGGCGTTGCCGTGAGCAGGCCGAACTCGGTGGCATTGAGACCGAGCGCCTTGCGGATCGGGATGCCGATCACGCCAAACATCATCCACACCATGAAGCACACGGTGAATGCCAATGTGCTGACGAGCAGCACCGATAAAGCCTGCCTGCCCTTGTTCATTGCACACCTGCGTCTTGCATGGCGTGACTTTAGGAGCACGGGGCTGCTGACGCCATCCTTCTGAGGGGGCACAAAGGCTGTGCAAGAGAACGATGGGGTCGCGCGGTCCCCTCGTTCTGTAGAGCTAGACCGGTCTCAAAGAGGGGCTTTGTTGAGTTTTGTCAAAGCAGACCGCTCTCGGTTGCAAGCACGGCGGCGTGCACGCGCGAGCTGACGTCGAGCTTGCGCAGGATGTGCTGGACATGGATCTTCACGGTCGTTTCTGCGATCAGCAGATTGCGCGCGATCTCCTTGTTGCTGTCGCCCGCAGCGATGCCGCGCAAAATCTCGCGTTCGCGGGGCGACAGTGCCGCCAGCGGCCCCGGACTCGGCGCGCCTGCGCCTGACGGCGCGGCCGCCTTGCTGTAGGCGGCGACCAGCTTTTCGGTCATCTCCTGGGCTACCACGCTTTGTCCTTGCATCGCTCGGCGGATGGCGCGGGCGAGCGCGTCGCCTTCCATGGTCTTGAGCAGGTAGCCGCAAGCGCCGTTGCGAAACGCGGTCGACATGTCGTTCTCGTCTTCGCTCACCGTCAGCACCACGATGCGCGCGCCGGGAGCCGCCTCGCGCAGTGCGGGCAGGGCGTCGACGCCGTTGACGCCGGGAAGATGGTTGTCGAGCAGTATCAGATCAGGCTGCAACTCCTGCGCGCGTCGTTGCGCCTCGCTGGCGTCGGCCGCGTCGGCGACCACCTGAAACTGGGTTTCGCGCGTCAGAAGCGCGGTCAGGCCGCGGCGGAAAAGCGGGTGGTCGTCGACTACCAGGATCCGGATCGGCGTGTTGTCTGTAGGGTCGGTACGGGACATGGGCCTGCAGTGTAGCGAGCGCTCAGGCCGACGCGTGCACTGCGGGCTGGTCTGTCCCCGCTGGCGCCAGCGGCAGGCTCAGGACCACCGAGGTACCGCGCCCCGGGCTGCTGTGGACCTCCAGGTGCGCACCGATGCGCTGCGCGCGCTCTTGCATGATGCGCAGCCCGACATGGGTTTCATCGTGCGCTTCGGCCCCGTTTAAAAAGCCGGTGCCGTTGTCGCGGACCTCAAAGCGCCACATCGGCTGCTGCTGCACATCGAGCCAGACCTGCGTCGCGCCGGCGTGCTTGCGCACGTTGGACAGCGCTTCCTGAACAACATGCAGCACCTGCAGTTGCACATCGGCTGCCAGCGGCAAGCCGTTGCCTTCCATTTGCATCGATCCGGGCAAACCGCTTTGCTGCTGGAACTTGCGCAGCGTGGTTTGGAGCGCGGGTTCGATCGCCTCCGCATTGGCGCGGGTGCGAAAGTGCACCAGCAGTTCGCGTACGTCGGCGTAGCTTTCGCGCACCCCGGTGTCGATCTCGGCTAGGACTCGCTGTGCCTGCAGCGGGTCCTGCTGGTTGAAGGCGTCTTGCATCAGCTGCACCTGGATTTTCAGGAACGCCAGCGACTGTGCAATCGAGTCGTGCAGTTCGCGCGCTAGGAAGCTGCGTTCCTGGGACACGGCAGCTTCCTTTTCGAGCGCGTTGAGGCGCAGGTTTTCCATGGCTGCTGCCAGGTGCGCGGTCAGCGCCTCAAGCAGCGAACGTTCAGAATCCGAAATGCTGCATTGGGCGTGGAAGAACAGGTCGATCTCGCCCATCAGCCGGTCGTGCAGGCGGATCGGGATCGACACCACGGTCTTGAAGCCGGCAAGCGCGCAGTGGCGCAGTCGGTCCGGTTGCATGCTGCGCACCGGGATGACGCGCAGGCCCAGCGGCATCGGCGGTGAGCCGCAGTGGCAGTCACCGGAACGCACGCAGTGTTCGGCCTCGACCATTGAGGCGGGAAGTCCCTCTGAGGCCAGCATCAGGTAACGCTCGTTGCTTTCGTCGCACCAGCGCAGCGCCACGCCGTCGGCCTTGGCGACCGGACGCATGCGTCGCACAAAGCCCTGCGTCAGCTGCTTGAGGGTTGTCGCGCCGGCAACCAGCGTCGTGACGTCGTAGAGCGCCTCGAGTCGCTCGCGTTTGTCCTGCAATTCGGATGTCTTCTCCATGACCCGCGTCTCCAGATGCTGGTACATCGCCTGCACGTGCGCCGCCATACCGTTAAAGCCGTCGGCCAGGGTGCCGAACTCGTCGCTGCCGACGCGCGCTACCCGGGCCGAAAAATCACCCTGCTGGATCCGATCGATCGCCTGCGTCAGCATGGCGACGGGCTCGAGCACAAAGCGGTAGCCGGCATACACAAGAACCCCGGTGGCCATGATGGCAAATGCCATCATGGCGAGTTGCGCCAAGTGCAGCGTCGCCGTCCAGCCCGACATGCGGGACTCGATAGCGCTGACGAGCGCGTCGATGTGGTCGACAAAGGACGCGGTATCGCCTTGCAGCTCGGCGCTGCCCGTCGGGTTTCCATGGATCCATTGCGCGCGGAAGGCCCGCCAGTCGGCCAGCACCGACGCAAAATGCGTTCGCAGCATGGGGTCCCAAGGCACGAACAGCGGCCGCTCGGGGTCGCCGTCTTGGAGCAATCGCAGGCTGTGGTCGAACTCGGCGGCCTGCACCGGCAATTGCGCGCGTTCGCCGGTCCCCACCGAGGACGCCATGCGGTAGGCTTGCATGCGCATACGACCGGCCTCGTTGATGGCCGCCGCACTGCCTTCGAGTTGCCACGAAACCCACAGGGTGGTGGCGATCAGCGCCAGCGCGACCAGCAAGAAGGGCGTGGCCACTAGCGCCAGTTTGGCGCCAAGGCTCCAGTGCTTGGTCTGGGTCATCGGGGGGTCCTTCTGCAGCTTCGATCCGAAGACGACTCCGGAAGGAACGGTACCCAGTGTAGCCAGCGTTCAAAAAGCGGCGGTGCTTTCGAAGCGCATGGGTTGTCTGCTTACCGGATGGGTGAAGCGGAGCTGCGTGGCGTGCAGCATCAGGCGATTGGCGCCGTCAGCAGGGCCATACAGCGTGTCGCCGACGATCGGGTGTCCGATCGCCAGCAGGTGGACCCGCAGCTGGTGCGAGCGTCCCGTCACGGGTTCAAGCTCCAGCCGGGTTTGCCCGGGCGGGGCCTTTCCCAGAGGCTTCCACCTCGTGGCGCTGGCCTTTCCGCCGTCGACCCCTGTGCTGCGGCGCGGCCGATTGGGCCAGTCCAGGGCGATCGGTAGGTCGATCAGGCCCCATCCCCCGGGCGCAGCCGCCAGGCAGCCGTGTACCAGCGCCTGGTAGCGCTTGTGGATCGCCCCGCTGGCAAAGGCGCGGTTGAGGTGCAGCTGGGCGGTCTTGCCACGCGCCATCAGCATCAGGCCAGAAGTCGCCATGTCGAGCCGGTGAACGACCAGCGCATCGCCGTGGATGCGCTGCACGCGCGCGCTCAAGCAGTCCTGCTTGTCGGCCCCGCGCCCAGGAACGGACAGCAGCCCGGCCGGCTTTTCCAAGACCAGCAAGGCGTCGTCCAGATAGGCGATGCACAGCCCGCTGCCCTCAGTCTGCACCGCTGCCCTGCACCAGGCGGTGTACGATTTCGCATAGCGCCTCGACATCGTTGGGCTTATGGATAAGCGCGCTGGCGCCCTCGTCCTTTGCCCGTTGCTCGATTTCGGAGCTGATGTAGCCCGAGGCCATCGCCAGCTTAAGGCCGGGCCGCAGCCGGCGCGCTTCGCGCAGCAGGTCGATGCCGCAGTAGCCCGGCATGTTGTAGTCGCTCACCAGCAGGTCAACGTCCCCCGGATGCGCGCGCAAGGTGGCCAATGCCGCATGCGGGTCGGTGAAGCCGCTGACGCGGTAGCCCTGACGGGTCAACGCCCGCTGCACCAGAAACACCAACGCCTCGTCGTCGTCGACATACATCACATGCTGGCCATGGCCTGCCGGGGTGACCCTCGGTTCGGATGCGCGGTGCTGCGCAGCCGGCGCGCCGTCGGCCAGCGGAAAATACAGTGTGAACACGCTGCCCTGGCCGGGCGTGCTCTGGACGCCTACCGAACCCTGGTGCGCCTGCATCACCCCATGCACCACCGCCAACCCGAGCCCGGTTCCCTGGCCGACCGGTTTGGTGGTGAAAAAGGGTTCAAAAATCCGTTCGCGTGTTGGAGGATCCATGCCAGTCCCGGTGTCGCGCACCGATAGGCTGACATGGTCGCCGCGCGCCGTTTCGCGCCGCTCCTGCAGCAGCGACTCGCTGCGGGTGCTGTCGAGCTTCACGGTGATGGTTCCCCGGGAGGCGCCTATGGCGTGGACGGCGTTGGTGCATAGATTCAGCAGCGCCCGCTCGATCTGGGTCGCATCGGCCAGCACGGTGGGCCTCTGTTTGGCTATCTGCACCTTGAGTTCGATCGACGGCGGCAGCGTGACCCGCAGCAGGCGCACCGTTTCATGCACCACGTCGGCCAGGTCCACCGGGTTGCGCTGCGGTGCGTCGTTGCGGCTGAAAGCGAGAATCTGCCGCACCAGATCGCGCGCGCGGTGCCCGGCCTTTTCGATTTCCATCAGGCTGGTGCGTGCCACAGCATGGTCTCCGAGGTCGCCCTTGGCCAGCGCGACATTGCCCAGAATAGCTGCCAGTATGTTGTTGAAGTCATGCGCAATGCCACCGGCCATGGTTCCGATGGCCTGCATTTTTTGCGACTCCCGCAGTTTTGCTTCCATGACCTGGCGCTGGGTTTCGATGCGGTTACGGGCCGTGAGGTCACGGATAAACAGCGTCACGATCGCGCTCTTTCTGCGTTTCTGGACCGACAGGTTCACGGCTACGCAAAGCGATCGACCGGCACGGGTGCGTCCCTGCATCTCACCCATTTTCGTGCGCTCGCCGTCCGCGTCGCGTGCCAGTGCCAGCGCCGCGTCGGGCAAAAATCGCTCAAGCGGGCTGCCCAGCGCCTGCGCCGCAGCGCAGTCGAACATCGCGGCGGCAGCCGGGTTGAAGATGGTGATGTGGCGGCTTTCGTCGACGCAGACGATCGCGTCAAGCGACGCGTTGATGATGGCAGCGAGCCGCTCTTGGCTCTGGCGCAGTTCATGCACTGCGCCAAGCCTTGACGGACGCCCCGGGCGCGTGGCAGTCCGTTTTGTGGCGCGCTGCAGGCGCCCGAAACCGGGTTGCACACTCGGTCCCTTGGCGGGGTTGTGTCGGCGCAGCATGCGCGGGCCTGGTACGGCAATGGCTATTTCTTGAGCTTGCCCCGGATCGGGACCACCGTGGTGATGGTCGGTCGCACCGCATCGGGCGATACCGGCTTGGGCGGTGCAGTGTCCTTCTTTGGCTTCTTGGATTCCTTGTTGGTTTTTTGCTGACCTTTGGCCATGGCGGGCTCCTTTGCTTGGGTTGGTTTGGGTGGGTGCTGGTGGGACTGCGCTTCGCTGTTTTGCTACACGCGCTGCGGTGCTTGTATGTGGGCGGGGGCGCTATTGGCGCTGAACGGCGTCTCCTGGCGCATAGTCGCCCGGGTTGATCGGGCTGTGCGCGCCGATGTAGGCGCGCAGCAGATGGGCGTCCACATAGCCGGTGTCGGTGTAGCTCTTGTGCCCGGTCATGACCGGGTAGCCATCGCCGCCCTTGGCCAGAAAGCTGTCTATCGCCATACGGTAGATTTTTCCCGGATCAACGGGTGCGCCTTTGATGCTTGCGCGGCTGAGTTTCCCCGCAGTGATCTGCAGCCGGATGCCGTCGAAGTGCGCGAATGCGCCCGACCCCGCGCTCATCTTCACCGCGACGCCAAGGTAATCCAGCACCTCCTGACCGCTGAGGTCGACGGTCGCGACGGTGTTGCCCCAAGGCTGGACTTTGAGGATGTCTTTGTAGGTCAGTACGCCGGCGGGCAAGGAGTCGCGCAGATTGCCGCCGTTGACGACCGCAAAGTCGGCCCGGGTTTTGTCGATCAGCGAGCGCGCGACCAGCACGCCCAGTGCTGCCGGCCTGGACCGGATCAGGCTGCGCTCGCCGTCGAAGCGTGCTGCGGCCGAGCCAATTTCGACCATCAGCTTGTCCTGTCCGAATGCCTGGTAGGGCCTGAGCAGCGCGAGCATCTCGGGGTTCTCGGCGATCGGCACGGTGTAGTGCACCAGGCTGGTCTTTCCCGCCGCGTCCTTGACCGGCTTTTTCAGGTTAACCGGCAACAACGCGTACTTCACCAGCGTGAACGCGCCGTTGCGGTACTGGAAGTCTGCCCTTCCTACATACTTTCCCCACTCATGCGCTTGCACGATCCAGGTTCCGTTTTGACGGTCTGGCCGGCATTCGGCGCCAGGCACATATTCGCGGTCGATCAGATTTTCCGCCTTCATGCAGGCCGGGTTCTGGGTGTGGCCGCCGACCACCAGATCGATTCCCCGCACGGCGCGCGCCATCTCGACGTCGCCCTCGGATTGGGTTCCATGGTTGCCGTCCTGGTAATGGCCCATGTGCGTCGTGGCGATGACGACGTCGGCTTTGGCGCGCAGTTCGGGAACGACCTTGGCCGCCTCCGCGATGACACTGCGGAACTCTATGTTCTTGACGTTTTCCGGACTCACCATCTTGTGCGTGTCCTCGGTCGTCAGCCCCATGACGCCGACGCGCACATCGCCCAGGGTGAATACCTTGTATGGCGCAAACATGCGCTCGCCGCGCTCGTAGATGTTGGCAGCGAGCATCGGGAAGCGGGCCAGTTCGCGCTGCATGTTGAGCGTCGAGCGCGGCTTGTCGAATTCATGGTTGCCGACGGCCATCGCATCGTAGCCGAGCAGGTTCATGCCCTTGAAGTCGGGTACCGCATCCTGCAGGTCCGATTCTGGAACGCCGGTGTTCACATCGCCGCCATCGAGCAGCAAGCTGTAGCCCCCTGCCTGTGCCACCTCGGCGCGGATGGTGTCGATCAAAGTCTTTCGGGCCGCCATTCCGTATTCGCCGTCGCCGTTTTGCCAAAACCTTCCGTGGTGGTCATTGGTATGCAAGATGGTGATGGCGTAGGTCCTGTCGCGCTGGGGCCCGGCGCCGGGAATGCCGGCGCACGACGCCAGCACCAGGGTCGCGAAAACGGTGCTCAGAGGCTTGATGAGTCGCATGGGTTTGCCGGTCTGTCAAAGCGGAATAGATAAACCGAGATTATGAAGGCAGCCGCCTCGACCGGATCCGTAGCGCGCGCTTTGCGGCGACAATCGCGCGTCGGCATTCCCGCCTTCGCCATCGAATTTCTTCTGCCCGTCCCATGTCCAGCTGCCTGATTCGCCCGGCCACCTTGCGTGACGCCCGTGCCATTGCGGAACTCCATTCGTCTGCCGAAGCGGCACTGCTCGAGAACCCTCCGCCGTCGCTGACTCCGCCGGAGCTTGAAAAGCGTCAGCGCTTCTGGCGCGAGGCGGTCGAGTTCGCCGAGCCCCAACTGCAACTGGCTTGCGACGGCGACAAGGTGGTTGGCATGGTCGGGTTCGACCGTTCGCGTGACAAGGGAAGTGCGCAAACGATGGGAGAAATCTGGAGCATCTGCGTGTCGCCCGCCTTTTGGGGTCAGGGTGTCGGGTTGGCGCTGTGGGACGCGGCACGCGAGGGCCTGCTCGAGGAAGGCTGCACGAATGTGTCGATCTGGCTGGGGCTGAGCAACGACCGTGCGCTGCGCTTTCACGAACTTGCCGGCTTCAAGCGTGAACCTGCCACCGCGCGAACAGCCGCCGCGGCTGGCGTTCGGATACAGGAAATCCGGCTGACGCGCAATCTTTAGTCTCCCGTAGGTTCAGGCTGCGCCGCCGAAGCGCCCCGTCAGGTTGGCGACATACTGTCCGACAAGGCTTTCGAACTCCAGTCGCACCAACGGCGCCGCAACCCCTTGCATCAGGCGCGGCAGCGACAGTTCAATCTGGCCACTGATGCGCAGTAGCAACCGGGTCGACTTTGGTTGCGGAGATCCGGCATTGGGGCTGATCTTCCAGCTGCCGGAAACCAGCGCGTTGCCCTCGCCCTCAACCGGTGTCCATGCCACCGTTCGCTTGGCCCGGTTCCAGACGTATCGCGATGCGTAGACGGTTTGCAAGCTGAATGGGCCCAGTCCCATTTTTTCCATTTCCCATCGGTATACGCTGTTTCCCAGATCGACCAGGCGCTGCAATTTCGGGAAATGGCTCGCCGACTCGGGCACGTCGGCAAGAACCCGGAAGACCTCTGATGGAGCCGCCTGCACGGCGAATGCGCGATCGATGTCGATTCCGACCAGGACGCTCATGAAATTCCCTTGAAGATGGCCTGTGGTCGCCGGAACCACCCGCAGCGTGCCGTCTGGCGTGCGTTTGATAATGGTGTTTCGAACCAGTGCAGGAGTTGACCTATGTCAGACAGCCAATTTGCCGCCGGGGTCGCCTATATGCGCGGCCAGTACCAGCCCATAGCGGAGGCTTCGATCCCGCTTACCGACTGGGGCTTTCTTCGATCGGACGCCACCTACGATGTGGTGACGGTGTGGAGCGGCTCATTCTTCCGACTGGACGCGCACCTGGAGCGTTTCATGCGCAGTTGCGCGCGCTGGCGCCTAGACCCTGGCCTGAACCCGGAGCAGATCACCGAAGTCCTGTCGCAATGCGTCCGACTGAGCGGGCTGCGTGCCTCCTATGTCGAGATGGGATGCACCCGCGGCCAGCCTCCATGGGGTTCGCGCGACCCGCGGTTGGCGGTCAACCAGTTTTTCGCCTTCGCAGTCCCTTTCGTCTGGCTCGCCACCGAGCGCCAGCGCGAGGAGGGACTGCATGTGATGGTCAGCAGCGTGCAGCGCATTCCGCCTTCGTCGGTGGACCCGACCGCCAAAAACTACCACTGGAACGACCTGACGATGGGTCTTTTGGGCGCGCTGGACGCAGGTGCCGATAGCGTGTTGCTGGTCGACCGGCATGGCAATGTGGTCGAGGGCCCGGGTTTCAACGTCTTTTGCGTCAGCGGCGGCGCCATCGTGACGCCCGACCAGGGCATGCTCGAGGGCATTTCCCGACGCACCGTGATCGAAATGGCGCGTTCCCTGGGTCTTGCGGTGCAGTTGAGGGCGCTTCCGGCCGACGAGCTGCGCTGCGCGCAGGAGGTTTTCCTGTCGAGTTCGGGCGGCGGCGTGCTGCCGGTCACCCGGGTGGACCAGTCGGCGATCGGTGGCGGCAGTCCGGGTCCCGTAACCCGGCAGCTGGTGCAGACCTATTGGGAATGGCACGGCGATCCGGCCTACAGCCGGCCGATCAACTACGCTGGCGTAGCCGATCCGGCGGCCTAAAGCGCTGGTTTGAAAAGGGCTTCGAAACCACCCTCGGGCTCGAAACGCTTGTTGCGCAGGTAGAACCGGGTTGGACCGGGCAGTGCGCGCTCGGCGACCGAGTGCCGCTCGTCACCCGGATAGCAGATGACGCGGCCTGCTTCGTCGTCAAAGGGTTCGGGTGCGACGACGGGTGGCCGGCGAGCCCGCGCAGCGGCCAGCGCCGAAGCAACCGAACCGTAATGCGTCAGGTGCGCCAGGCTCATGATCTGCGGCGCCGCCAACTGCATGGTTCCGTCCCAATACTGGTGCAGCGCTGCGCGTGGCGCGATCCACACGCTCTCGGTCGTCTCATGCTCGTCGTGCCGCGCGATCTGGTCGGCGGGCACTGCGGCCACGAAAAAGCGGGTGTCAAAACGCTTGGTCATCATGCTCGGCACCGTCGGGGTGATCCATCGCGACCATGGGACCACGCCGGCGCAATCCAGACGAAGCGCCATCCGTCCCAGCATTTCGTCGAAGGCATGGCCCTCGCGCAACAGCGCGTGCGCGCGCAGCGCGTCTTGCTGGCGCGCACCCTGCGCGAACAAGACCCCGGACTCTTCGAAGGCCTCTCGGATCGCTGCGACATACAGCCCCGCCGCGGTCCGCGCATCCAGATCCTGCTCGCCGAGATTGGCACGCAGTTCGTCTTGCGGCCGGTCCAGATGCAAGTCCATGTCGAGTTCGGCGTCGCGCAGGTCGACCTTCCCACCCGGAAAAACATGGACCCCGCCCAGCACGTCAGAAAGGCCGTGGCGCTTGAGCAGGAATACCTCCAGGCCATCGGCGCCGTCGCGCAGCATGACAATGGTCGCCGCAGGGCGGGGCGGCGTGGTGACGATCTGGGAGTTGAATTCCATGGCCTGCGATTATCCGCCCCAGATGGCCGAGCGCATCGAAATCGACCCGCCTTGAAAGCTGGCGTTGAACATCCGTACCGGCTCCTCGCCGTCTGCGGCTCCGGCGGCGACCAGCAGCGGCAGGTAGTGTTCCCAGGTGGGGTGGGCCTTCGCCGCGACCGCGCCAAGTTGCTGGAACTGAACCAGCGCCGCCAGATCGCCCTGCTGGATCTGGCGTTCGACCATTTCGTCAAACTGTTGCGACCAGTCGAAAGCCTGCAGCGATGTCATGGAGCGGCTCATCGCGCCCAGGTTGTGAACCACGTTGCCGCTGCCGACGATCAGCACGCCGCGGTCGCGCAGGGCGCTGAGCTGTCGCCCCATTGCGTAGTGCGCCTGCGCTGGCTGGCCGTAGTCCATGCTCAGTTGCACGACCGGTATGTCGGCTTCGGGAAACATCGGCTTGAGCACCGACCAGGCGCCATGGTCCAGACCCCAACCTTGGTCGAGTCCCAGCGCCGGACTGAATTCGTTACTGATGTGCTGCGCCACATCGGGCGCACCTGGAGCGGCGTAGCGCTGGTCAAACAAGGCGCGGGGAAAGCCGCCGAAGTCATGAATGGTCCTGGGTTGCGACATCGCTGTCAGCCACCAGCCGCTGGTGAGCCAGTGCGCCGACACGCAGAGGATCAGTTGCGGCTTTTCGTAGCGTTGTGCCAGTTCCGCCCCCAGTGCCTGCCAGCTGCTACGAAATGGGTTGTCTTCAATCGCATTCATCGGGCTGCCGTGGCCCAGAAAAATGACGGGAAGGCGCGCCGACGGTCGCAGCGCATTCGCCTGTATCGTGGTTGCGGGATGGCGGATAGGGGCGGTGCTCATGGGCGGGTGCGTGTTGAAGTTTGGCGTGGTCGGAGCCTGGAGCAGAGGGCGCCGTCTGGTTGCCGTTCGGCTAGGCGGTATACTCTGTGGGTTATGGACCACAGGCCAGCAACCGGGTGGGTCCTCCGTGCATCAAGGGCGGCTTCGCACTTTTTATGATCCGGACTGCCCTCGTGGCGACGCCAGCGGATTCGCTGCGCTTGCAGGGCCCACGCGCAATGGTATCCGTCGGCTTCAAAATCGCATCGCAGCCGGCCGCGCGCAGCCCGAATTTGTTGTTGGAAACCCAGGAGATAGATGGCCATGGCCAAAGAGGAATTGATCGAAATGAGCGGGCTGGTGACAGAGGTACTGCCCGACTCGCGCTTTCGCGTGACGCTGGATAACGGGCACCAGCTAGTGGCCTACACCGGTGGCAAGATGCGCAAGCATCATATCCGGATTATCGCGGGCGACAAGGTGTCGATAGAGCTGTCGCCCTACGACCTTAGCAAGGGCCGAATCACTTTCAGGCATATTGCCGGCCGTGGCCCCGGCCCCACCGCGCAACGCTGAGTTCGCCGGCGCAGTTGCTGCGCTGGCCGGCACTTGGCCGCGGCGACCCAGGCTCAGTACAGCACCACGCCGCGAATCGACTCGCCGCGCTTCATCAGGTCAAAGCCGAGGTTGATGTCTTCCAGCGGCATCGTGTGGGTAATCAGGTCGTCAATGTTGATCTTGCCGTCCATGTACCAGTCGACAATTTTTGGTACGTCGGTGCGGCCACGCGCACCGCCGAATGCCGATCCTTCCCATTTGCGTCCGGTGACCAACTGAAACGGCCGTGTGCTGATTTCCGCGCCGGCCTCCGCCACGCCGATGATGATGCTGCGGCCCCAACCTTTATGGGTGCATTCCAGTGCTTGGCGCATCACCCGTGTATTGCCGATGCATTCGAAACTGTAGTCGGCGCCGCCGTCGGTGAGTTCCACGATCCGGTCGACCAGGTTGCCGCCTTCGGCTTCGAGTTGTGT
>CAISIP010000227.1 GCA_903885415.1 uncultured beta proteobacterium | reverse complement strand
CCGACATTTTGGTGTGCGGCGTGAGCACCAGAAAGTACGCCCGCGTGGTGCACCGCTGTGCCAACGAACTGGGTATTTCCAAAAGCGCCGTTTCGCGCCAGTTTGTCAAGCAAAGCGCGCAGGCCTGGGCGCAGCTGATGAGTCGCGACTTGAGCCAACAAGATTTCGTTGTCGAGACCCATGAGTTTTTGAGCATCCTAGGTCGGCGTCGACCATTCAGTCCGGCTTGATGCCTAGGCTACGGATCAGCAGCGCCCATTGATTGGACTCGCGCGCTAGCCACGCCGCAAACTGCTCCGGCGTACTGTCGACCCGATCAATGCCCATTTGTGCCCATCGTTCCTGCGTTTCGGCCGTCCTTATAAAGGCATTGACTTCCGCATTAATGCGGGTGACGATATCGCGCGGCGTTCCCGCAGCCACAAAAAGCCCCTGTCCCGCGATCGATTCGAAGCCGGGGAAGCCGGATTCGGCAATTGTCGGCACTTGCGGCAGCAAGGCATTTCGTTTCAGCGATGTGACGGCAATCGCCTTGACCTTCGCACCTTCGATAAGTGGCTTTGAAGCGGCGCCACTCGCAAGCGTTAGGTCGACCTGGCCGCCCACCAGATCCGCTATTGCGGGCCCGGTTCCCTTGTAGGGGATATGGACCAGTTTGGTACCTGCTTGCGCGTTAAATTTCTCCAGTGTTAAGTGGTTCGACGATCCGCTTCCCGGGGACGCCATGTTCAATTTTCCTGGAGCCGCCCGGTCGGCCGCAACAAACTCGGCCAGCGTATTGAACTTTGAATTAGCAGGCGCAATCAGGATCAACCCAAAGGTGGCGATATTAGCCACCGGCAACAAGTCCTTGGCTGCATACGGCAGATTGGGATAGAGCGATGGAAAGGTCATCACCACCGACGAGTCGGCCAGCAGCATCGTGTCGCCATCCGGGGCTGACTTCGCCACCCAATCTGCGCCAATCGTCCCGCCTGCGCCAGCCTTGTTCTCGACAATGACCGGCTGCTTCCATTTTTCGCTGAGGTCTTTGGCAATTAGTCGCGCCAAAATATCCGAGGCGCCTCCCGGACCAAAGGGAACGACGATGCGAATCGTCTTGCTCGGCCAGGCGCCCTGCGCATGCAGCGCGGGCGACACCAGACAACACAGGGTCGCGCCCAGCGCGAAGACCAAGTTTCGAAGACATGCCCACAGCTCAACAAAAAGAATTGACACGATCACTCCTGAATTGCGGGCACCTCGTCGGAAATTCGTTGAGTTGCGCAACTTGCTGAATAATACCGTGGTGCGATCAGGCCCGCTGCGTTGACATCGGACCGATGCCATCGCCCAACCGCCACCAATCGACCAAGTTCAGCAAAGGTATAGCAATGAAAATTAATCCAATGCGCGCGGCCCTGGACCGCGGACAGCTGCAGGTGGGCACATGGATCAACATGGTTCGCAATCCGGCGATCCTGCCCCTTTTAAAGGCGGCCGGCCTGGATTTCGCCCGCGTGGACATGGAGCATTCGGCGCTTTCGATCGAGTCGCTTGCGGATATGGCGTTGCTCGCGCGAGCCATCGATTGTCCGATTGCTGTGCGACCACCGACGGCCAATCGTGAGTGGATTACCCGGTTGCTTGACGCTGGCGTTTGGAATCTGCATTGCCCGCAAGTCGAGTCGGCCGATCATGCGCGCGAGATTGTTGCGGCATCGCGATACGCGCCCGCCGGCCTGCGGGGAAATGGTGGCCTGGGTCCTGCAACCGACTTCGAAACGGCCGGAACGGTCGCCCACAGGCGCGCCTTCGCCAACCAACAGGTCCACGTCACGGTGATGTTTGAGACCGCTGCCGCATTTCAGTATCTTGATGAGATCGCTGCCATGGACGGTATCGATGCCTTGACTTTGGGGCCTGCAGATCTGGCACAAGACCTTGGAGTTTTCGGCACGCCTGATCAAGCGAAGGCGCTCGACGAAAAGCGCGACTTGATCCTGGCCGCGGCCAAAAAGAACGGCAAGACCTGCTCCATGTTGGTGTCGAGTGCCGAGCAGGCGAAACAATGGAAAGATGCCGGGGCGCTGTTGCTGGTGTACTCCAGTGATGTGGAAATGATGCACCACGGGTTTAGCCAAGCGATGGCTAGGATCCGAGGCGACTGAGGCCGGCGCACTCTATGGGCTCGAATGGCGCAATCAATGCTAGGTGAACAAACCCCAATAAACCAACTGCTTGCGCCACCTTCAGCCAATTCAGATGCGCGCTTCGAGCCCCAACAACTCGCGCTCCTCTGAAAAACGTTGGGACACTACTGCTTGGAGAACTGGGCGAGTTTGGTGGCCAGATGCAGATGCAGATGCAACGGGGTCAGTTGCGCATCACGCCTTTCGCGTCGCGTCGGCTCTGTCGGTGTCGGGTCAGGTTGGGGCGCAGAGGACTGGTCGTATCCAAGGGAGCCGCTATAGCCCGGCAAGTTGGCGTCTTCAATTGTGCGCATCGTGTTATCTCTGTGATTGTTTTCGGGTCGCTACGGTTAGGCATGAACCAGCCGCCTTTTAGCCCATCCCAGGTGAGTGTCTCTCACCGCCCCTCTCACAAAGTCACCACCACCTGGCACATCGAAGGTCAACCCGCTAATGCGGTGTGTTCGACTTTTTCTCAACCGGCTTCTTGTCCTTCTCGGCGGCCGCGGCGGCTTCGTTTTCGCCAGGTCTTGCGCCCCGAACAACCGTTCGGCAATGCACTTTTGGCGGCGCTCCAATCTTTGGGGTGGTTCCCTCGCAGCCGCGTTGTTTTGTCCCCGGTTTGGTAGCGCAACCGGGTTGTTGCCAAGTGTCCCCTTTTGGGTTGAGATCCTGACTTTCTTCACAAACCCGTTCGACCTTATAGGCGCTCACGTCCGCGGCCGCGAAGGTGCCAAGCAACAGCATGGCCACAAGGCCAATATGGCAGTCGCGCAAAGATGTTTGCAGGCTCATAGTACAAACCTATTTTTTCGCGTTTTACTCCGAAAACGTGGGCCTGTCCATGGTTATTTTCCAGGTGGCATTTACTGCGGCACCCCGCTCGCCGCCTTTGCCGCATAGCCGCCACTTCCTGGCGCATGCAGGCCCGCATCGCCTTGGGTGCCATGTCCGCGATCGGTTGGTCCTTGAACGTGTGCAAGGCGCAAAGGGACCCGGCGCCGCAGTGCGCCTGCCGAGTCTTATCTAACGATTGACGGCTCGAATGCGGTCTTCGTTCGAATACATGAGCCACCTCTAAGTAGTCCACTTTTATCCGCACCGTCCATGGGTTAAATCGATTTCGGCACCCACAGTCGAGCTATTCCGGGCTAAGCGGATGCACGAGCCGCCGCACTTTTGGCGTGGTCTGCGCGAGGCCTCCAGAGGCGCATGTCTAGTCGCTGAATCCGCCCAAGCTTTTGAGCACGCCCGCCCATAGCGCGTTGCGGTACTGGTAGGGCCGCAGGTCTTGG
>CAISIP010000226.1 GCA_903885415.1 uncultured beta proteobacterium | reverse complement strand
CCCACCCACGCATTTCATTCCAGGAGCAGCACCCATATGGCAATCCAGTACACCGAAGACCACGAATGGCTCGCCGTTGACGGCGATACCGCGACGGTAGGCATCACCGCCCACGCACAGGATGCGCTCGGGGACGTGGTGTTCGTCGACCTGCCCGAGGTGGGCGCACGCTTGGCCGCCAAAGACGTTGCCGGCGTCGTCGAATCGGTCAAAGCCGCTGCCGACGTCTACATGCCGGTCGACGGCGTCATCACCGAGGTCAACGAGGCGCTGCGCGCCGACCCGGCGCTGGCCAACTCGGACCCAATGGGCGCGGGCTGGTTCTTCCGTGTCAAACTGTCCGACGCTTCGCAGCTCGCGGCCTTGATGGACGAAACGGAGTACACGCGCTTCGTCGCAGCCGCCTGACGCGCCGGTCTACCCATGCCTGACACCGCAAGCACCCTGGCGCCGGCGCATTCGCTGGGCGCGCTGGAGAACCCCGACGAATTCATGGCGCGCCATATCGGCATTGGCGCAGCCGACGAGGCGCGCATGCACAAGGCATTGGGCGTTGCGTCGCGGCGCGAGCTGATCGAGGCGATCGTCCCGCGATCCATCGCACGCAACAGCGCCATGGCGATTCCGGCCGCCATCTCCGAGGCTGCCGCGCTGGCCGAAATGAAGGCGATCGCCGCCAGAAACCAGGTCTTCAAGAGCTTCATCGGGCAGGGCTACCATCCCAACCACACCCCCACCGTCATCCTGCGCAACCTGCTGGAAAATCCGGCTTGGTATACCGCCTACACGCCCTACCAAGCCGAGATTTCCCAAGGTCGGCTGGAGGCGCTGCTTAATTTTCAGACCATGGTCTGCGAACTCAGCGCGATGCCGATCGCCAACGCGTCGATGCTCGACGAAGCCACCGCCGCGGCCGAAGCCATGACACTGGCCAGGCGCAGCGTGAAGAGCCGCAGCGATCTGTGTATCGTCTCAGGCGACTGCCACCCGCAGACCATCGAGGTGCTGCAGACCCGCGCAGGGCCGATGGGAATCCGGCTGCTCGTTACCACGTCGGCGCAGCAGTGGGAAGAGGCCCTGCAGGGCGACTACTTCGCGGCGCTGGCGCAGTATCCTGGCAGCAGCGGGCGCATTGACGACCTGCGTGGGGCCGTGGCACTGGCGCACGCTAAGCAGGCGGCATTGATCGTCGCCGCCGATCTGCTGGCGCTCACGCTGCTGGCTCCGCCCGGCGAATGGGGCGCCGACATCGTCGTCGGCAGCACGCAGCGCTTTGGCATGCCGATGTGCAACGGCGGGCCGCACGCCGCCTACCTGGCCTGCCGCGATGCATTCAAGCGCTCCATGCCGGGGCGACTCGTCGGCGTGAGCGTTGATGCGCATGGCCACACCGCCTACCGGCTCGCGCTGCAGACCCGCGAGCAGCATATACGTCGGGAAAAGGCGACCTCCAACATCTGCACCGCGCAGGTTCTGCCCGCGGTCGTCGCCAGCATGTACGCCGTCTACCACGGGCCCGCGGGGCTCAGTCGCATCGCGCAGCGGGTCGCCTTGCTGACGGCCATCTGCGCCCGCGGCCTGCGGTCGCTGGGCCTGTTCCCGCTGGCCGAGCATGCCTTTGACACCTTGAGCCTGCACACCGGCAGCGCCACCGCAGCGATCGTTCAGCGCGCCCGCGCCGCAGGCGCGAATCTGCGCGTCGGCGCAGGAAATACCCTCAGCCTGACGCTCGACGAGACCACCACGCGCGACGATATTGCGCTGCTCTGGTCGATCTTCGCCGACGGCCACAAGGCATTGCCGCGGGTTGAGGACTTTGAGGCCGACACCGCCTTGATGCTGCCCGCAGGACTGATTCGGAAAAGTGCTTTTCTGCTGCATCCGGTATTCAACCGCCACCACAGCGAGACCGCGATGCTGCGCTACCTGCGCCGGCTCAGCGACAAGGATCTGGCGCTCGACCGCAGCATGATTGCGCTGGGCAGTTGCACCATGAAGCTCAACGCCACCAGCGAAATGATTCCCGTCACCTGGCCGGAGTTCGCAAACATCCATCCCTTCGCGCCGGCCGAGCAACGGCGGGGCTACGCCGAGCTCGACGCGCAGCTGCGCGACTGGCTATGCCAGGCCACCGGCTACGCTGGCGTCAGCCTGCAGCCCAACGCCGGCAGCCAGGGCGAATACGCCGGGCTGCTGGCCATACGGGCCTTCCACGCCGCCAGCGGACAGGCCAACCGCAAGGTCTGCCTGATACCCGCCAGCGCCCACGGAACCAACCCGGCCAGTGCGCAGATGGCGGGGCTGTCGGTGGTGGTGATCGCCTGCGACGCAAGCGGCAATGTCGACATGGCCGACCTCAAAGCCAAGTGCGAGCAGCACAGCGCGAACCTCGCTGCGGTGATGATCACCTATCCCAGCACCCACGGCGTCTTCGAAGCCCAGGTCAAGGAGCTCTGCGCGCTGGTCCATGCACACGGAGGCCGGGTCTATGTGGACGGCGCGAACATGAACGCGATGGTTGGCCTGGCCGCACCGGGCGAATTCGGCGGCGACGTCAGCCACCTGAACCTGCACAAGACCTTTTGCATACCGCACGGCGGCGGCGGCCCCGGCGTAGGCCCGGTCTGCGTGGTCGCAGACCTGGTGCCCTTCCTGCCCGGCCACGCCACTGCAGCCTGGTCCAGCGCAGCCGACGCAGCGCTCAGCGCAGGGCCACCCCAAGCTGCGAATACCCCCTCAGGAGGCAGCGCAGCACACGCAGTGGCAGGCGTGGGGGCCATGCGCAGCGCAGGGCCGCCCCAAGCTGCGAACACCCCCTCGGGGGGCAGCGCAGCACACGCAGTGGCAAGCGTGG
>CAISIP010000225.1 GCA_903885415.1 uncultured beta proteobacterium | reverse complement strand
CGGCCCAACGCAACTGATGGCCATCGGGGGCAGGCCACCGCCGGGCTGAAAAGCACGGCCAATACCGTTGATGTCCTTCTGCCAGCTCCCGAAGGCGCAACTCACCCCAAGACTGGCATGCTCCTGGACGGCCTGGTCGACTGCAGCCCGAATGGCGGCTTGATCACCCTCACCGCTCGCCTGCAAGGCCCGCAGGATGCCGTGGCGCTCCGCCTCTGTCGCCACTGCAAGATATGCGCGGCCGGTGGCTGAATTCACCAGAGGGAAGCGTTGACCGATATCGGATGCGACTGCGAGTGACGTCTGGGGCCTGCAGGTTTCCACATAGATCATCGAAAGCCGCTCGCGCGCCGCGAGTGCCACAGAGCACCCGGCAACCGTGGCGAGCTCCTGCATCAGCGACCTCGCGACCAGGCGCACGTCCAGTCGCGACATCATGGCGCTACCCAGCGCCAACGTGGACATGCCCAGGCGGTAGCGACGCGATTCCGGCAGGTGGATCAGGTACCCGAGGCGCGTCAGCGTCATGGTCAGCCGCGACACGGTGGACTTGGGAAGCTTGCAGAGCTCGGCGAGTTCCTGGTTGCCCAACTGCGCCTCGCCCGAGTGAAAACAGGCCAGCACCTCCAGCCCGCGCGCCAGCGCAGTGACGAAATGGCGATCCTCCACGGCCGCCGACATCCCGGTTGGCTTCTCGGACACGACGGAGGGTTTGGAAAGGCGGTTCGTGTTCATGGCCTCTGGTGCAGGTGGCCCTGCAGGAAAACGGTGATTGACATCCCCGGAATGGGAGCAGACAATTGCGCTGCAGTGCAGAACTAAATTCCGCACTGCAGAATACACGGATTTTTCGATACCCGCAAGAGCCTGGGTTGGCGCACCGCCAGATTCAGGCGAATTCAGGAGACAGGAAGATGGATCGTTCAGTCAAGTCAGCTACACGTGTGTTTGACATGCTCGAAACATTCGAGCGCGAACGCCGGCCCTTGCGTGTAGCCGATCTGGTGGAGTGCCTCGACGCCCCGCAATCCAGCGTGTCGATGCTGCTCAAGACGCTCGTGTCGCAAGGTTACCTGGACTGCAATCCGGCCACGCGCGAATACTGCCCCTCCGCGAGAGTCGCCAACATGTGCGACTGGGTCACGCACTTGCCCCACCGTCCCCAGGCCATTCCCGAAGCCATGCACAAGCTGGCGGAGCAAACGGGAGAAACCATCATGCTGGGCCGGATCGAAGGTGTCCATCTCCAATACACCACGGTGATCCATGCCCCCGAAGCCCGACGCTTCGACGTAGTCTCGGGCACAAAAAGACCTTTGCACCGCGCCGCGCTCGGCCTGGTTCTGATGTCGATACTGGACGACGATCGCATCGGGCTGCTCTTGCGACGCTACAACGCGCTGCTACCTCCGGACGCCAAGGCGGCAAACATCAAAGCGACGCTGGCAGAAGTTTCCGTCGCGCGAGACCAGGGCTACTACCAATCGGGTGGCCTGACGACGCCGGGTCACGGTGTCATCGCCATGTTGCTGCCCTCCGCCCTGCGTGGCCAGAGAATGGCACTGGGCGTAGGAGCGCGCCTGGATCGACTGCAGCTGCGCAAGCGCGAATACCTTGATCGGTTGAGCGAGGCGATCGCCAATTGCTGAGCCCGGACCGT
>CAISIP010000224.1 GCA_903885415.1 uncultured beta proteobacterium | reverse complement strand
TCAACCTTCCGCGACACGGCTGGACCGGTTGGCGGATGCGACTGTGGCAGTGGAAGGGCCTAGTACCTGTGCATTGTGCCACCTCGCGCAGACGCGATGCTTTACCGAAAGGGACCCCGGCGCTGCGGTCCCCCATCCGCCTAAGCTTGAAGGAGATCCCGAATTTGCTGCAGCGCCGAGGGATCCTCCATCGTCGTTAGGTCCCCGGCGTCGCGGCCCTCGCAGACCGCAGCGATCGCGCGGCGCAGCAGCTTGCCACTGCGGGTTTTAGGCAGCAGCGTGACAAAGCGAACCCGCGCCGGCCTGGCGACCGCGCCCAGGTCGCGATCCACCAGGCGCATGATCTCGCCCTCTAGTCGCAAGTCGGCGCCAGGTTCGTTCAGGGCGCTGGCATCGCGCACCACGGCGAAGGCCATCGCTACCTGGCCCTTGAGCGCGTCGGCGACGCCGATCACCGCAACCTCCGATACATTGGGGTGGGCTGCGATGCTCTCTTCGATCTCGCGCGTTCCCAGACGATGGCCGGCGACGTTGATCACGTCGTCCGTACGACCCAGGATGAAGTAGTAGCCGTCCTGGTCGCGCGTTCCCCAGTCGAAGGTGTTGTAGATGAGTCTTCCGGCAATGCTGCTCCAGTACGTCTGGACGAAGCGTTCGTCGTCGCGCCAGACCGTCTGCATGCAGCCCGGCGGCAACGGGCCTTCAATTGCTACCACGCCCTTTTTGTCCGATCCGTGCAGTTCGTCGCCGGTAGCCTCATCGATCAGCTTCACGTCGTAGCCGTACATCGGAATTCCGGGGCTGCCGAACTTGCTCTGCGCCGCCTCGACCCCGTTGGCGATGCACAGGATCGGCCAGCCGGTCTCGGTTTGCCAGTAGTTGTCGATCACCGGCTTACCCAGGCCCTGCGATATCCACTGCGCGGTCGGCTCGTCCAACGGCTCGCCAGCGAGGAACAGCGCACGCAGGCTGGAGAGGTTGTAGCGGCTCAGCAGAGCCGGGTCTTGCTTCTTCAGAACCCGGATAGCCGTCGGTGCGCTGAACATCACGCTGACTTTGTATTTTTCCACCAGGCTCCACCAGATCCCGCCGTCGGGGCGGGTAGGCAGTCCCTCGTACATGATCGTCGCCATGCCCGCGATCAGCGGGCCGTAGACGATGTAACTGTGGCCCACCACCCATCCAATATCACTGGTCGAAAAATAGGTTTCGCCGGCATTGCCGCAAAAAATATGCTGCATGCTCGCCGCCAGCGCCACCGCGTAGCCGCCGGTATCGCGCTGCACCCCCTTCGGCTTGCCCGTGGTTCCGCTGGTGTACAGCGTGTAACTGGGATGCGTCGCTTCGACCCAGGTGCATGGCACGGAAACCCCTGCGTGGCGCTCGCACAGCTCCGACCAACGATGGTCGCGGCCGGCATGTAGCTGCATATCGACCAGGCCCCGGTCTACCAACAACACCGCCGCCGGCTTGTTGGCAGATAGGCGAATGGCCTCGTCCAGCAGAGGCTTGTAGGCGACCACCTTGCCGCCGCGAGAACCCGCGTCGGCGCTGACGATCAGCTTGGGCGCGGCGTCGTCGATTCTGGAAGCCAGAGCGCCCGACGCAAAGCCACCAAAAACCACGCAATGGATCGCGCCTATGCGCGCGCAAGCGAGCATCGCAAAAGCGGCCTGGGCAACCATCGGCATGTAGATCAATACCCGGTCTCCTTGGCGCACGCCCAGCTCCAGCATGGCAGCCGCCATGGTCTGCACCTGGGCATGCAGTTCGGCAAAGGAATACACCTGTTCCTGTCCGGTCTCGGTCGAGACGGCGATCAGCGCGGCCTGGTCGGCGCGTTGCAGTAAATGCCGGTCGACGGCGTTGTGGCATAGATTGGTAGTGCCACCAACGAACCATTTCGCAAATGGCGGGTTGCTATAGTCGCAAATCTGCGTGGGTTGGGTATGCCAGTCGATCAGTTGGGCCTGCTGTCCCCAAAATTGTTCGCGGCTGCTAATGGACAGGCGGTGAAAGTCGGCGTAGGCGGTCATGGCGGTTATTCCTTCAGGCAGTCGAATCGGCAGCGGTGATTGTCGGCCATGGACTTGCAGCAGGCTGACGGCCTGCCAGGGCGCAGCCAGCTCAATCTTCGATACGCACCACTACCCGGCCGCGCACCTTGCCGTCCATCAGTTCGCGCGCCATATCAATCACGCCGTCGAGGCCTACCTCGTTCGCCATCGACTCGAGCAGGCCAGGATCCAGGTCCCGCGCAAGCCGGTCCCAGGCACGCTGGCGCTTGGCCGGCGGCGCCATCACCGAGTCGATTCCGACCAGCGTCACGCCGCGCAATATGAATGGCAGCACGGTCGTTGGCAGGTCCATGCCCTGCGCCAGCCCACAAGCGGCGACCGCACCGCCATATCGGGTCTGCGCCAGCGCGTTGCCAAGCGTGTGCGATCCGACAGCGTCGACCACCCCCGCCCAGCGCTCCTTCTGCAGTGGCTTTCCAGGCGCAGACAGGCTGGCGCGGTCGATCACCGCAGCGGCGCCCAGTCGCCTGAGGTAGCCTTCCTCCCCGGCCTTTCCGGTAGCGGCAACGACCTGGTAGCCGAGCCGGCCCAGCAAAGCGATTGCCACGCTGCCGACCCCGCCGGTGGCACCGGTGACCAGCACTTCACCTGCCCCGGGCAGGACCCCGTGGTCTTCGAGCGCCATCACGCACAGCATCGCGGTGTAGCCGGCGGTGCCGATCAGCATCGCCTGGCGGCTGCTGAAGGTGGGCGGCAGTTTCAACAGCCAGTCTGCGCGCAGGCGTGCCTTCTGCGCCAGGCAGCCCCAATGGTTCTCGCCCACTCCCCAGCCGTTGAGGACGAAGCGGTCGCCCGGTTTCCAGTCGGCGTGCGTGGATTGCTCGACCGTTCCCGCTCCGTCGACGCCTGCGACCATGGGCCACACCCGCACCACCGGAGAACGGTTGGTGATGGCCAGCCCATCCTTATAGTTGAGCGTCGAATATTCGACCCGCACCGTAACGTCTCCGGGCGGCAGGTCGGCCTCGTCTAGTTCGGCTAGGCGCGCCGCGAAAGATTCTGTCTTGCTGAGTTGGATCGCCTTGAACATGAATTCCCCGTGCTGTTGTGTGGAGGTCGCATCCTAGAGCATTGCCCGTTACGGGCGCCGCTTCGGCGTGGGCCAGCGCCTACCGTCCGTGCAAATTGAATAAACTTCCTGAAGTCATCAATACAAATCAATAGCTTACGATGATTACTTAACTTGACTTCTCTGATTCGGGCCGTTAAAGTAGCGCGATGTTGCTATTTCGTCGGCTTCCTTTAGCGCTGTGCATCCTGTTGCTTGCGCACGGGGCGGGGGCAGTTCCCGCTCATGCTGCGCCCGATGAGATGGGAAAGTTCATCGCTGAGAGGGGGCTGCTGGGACAACTCAGTGGTCAGTTCGGTCAGGTTCGGCAGAGCGTCGGCGAAAAGGCCGCAGCAGCCGGCGAAAAAGCGTCTGAATTGGTCTTCAATGCCATGGGTTTCCTTGGTGTTCCTTACCGCCGCGGAGGAAGCAGCGCCGACAGCGGCTTCGATTGCAGCGGGTTCGTGCGGGCCATGTTCCAGCAGACGGCGGGCTTTCTTCTGCCTCGCAGCGCCGACCAGCAGGCCGCCGTTACCCAGACCATCGAGAGCGGAGAACTTCGCCCCGGCGACCTGGTTTTCTTCAACACCATGCGCCGGGCGTTCAGCCATGTTGGGATTTACGTCGGCGACAGCAAGTTTATCCACGCGCCCAAGCCGGGCGCCGAAGTCCGGGTGGACGATATGCGCAGCGGCTATTGGCAGCAGCGATTCAACGGAGCGCGCCGGGTCGAGGGCTCCAGCCTGCAGCCCTGAACTGGCCGAGGGCTTGGGCCCATCTGGTCCGGGGCCCGTTTCCACAACGGGAAAACGCCTGGCAAATGCCAGCGCCTGCCCAGAAGTTTCGCCCAATCCTCACTGCAGCACCGGTAGGACCCATCATCGCCGACATAAAGTTCCATTGGAAATAGCCTGTAAACGCACCGGTCGCCCATGGTGAGCGCAGCCATTATCTAGCGTGGTTGCCCACGCGGGCTAGTAGACCCGCAGCACTTCCTCGACTGCCCGCCGCACATCGTTGCGTCGGTAGGCCAGAAGCTCCACCTCGCCGGCGTCAGGCTCGTAGGCCAGCACGCTGTTGCGACCCGGCACGATAAAGGCCACCGGTTGCAGGGGATGGTCCTCGTCGCGCGCCTCGAGTTGATGCCGGTTGCCTACGGCGTCGAAAAATAGCTGAAAGAAATCGCGGAAGCTCAGGTTCTCGTCGCCCACGAGGTAGGCCTTAGCGCTCTCGGCACGCTGCAGCGCGCCCCATACGGCCTCGCACAGTGAGCGCACCGACATGTAGTTGGTTCCGCCCAGAGGCGCGTAGTACGGGATGTCAAGTTGGCCGCGCGCATACGCGGCGAGTTTTTCGTAGCGCTGCGTCGCGATGCCTGGCGGCACGCCGACGATCGAAGGCGGGTTGAGAGTGCAGACATTGAAACCGGGCGCGGCCAGCGCGCGGGCTTTCTGGTCGGCGCCGGCCCGCGCGCCCACGTAGGCATTGCTGTCGACCAAGAGGGGCATTACCTGGTGGTAATAGCTGCCAATCTGTACTAGGCGCTGAACGCCAGCTTGGCGCGCCCGCGCGACGAAGGCCGGCACCCCCTCGGTCTGTGTGTCCCGCCAGAATGCAGCAGCATCGTCTTCAATGCCGATATGCCGAATGTCGTTGCCGGCGCCGAAGACCACCGCATCGAAGCGCCCCAGCTCGTCCTCTTTAAATCCGCCACGCGTGTAGTCGCCCAGCAGCATTGGATAGCGCGCCATGCCAGTGCCCTGCCGGGGTGGCTGGCGTGCGCCCAGGGTTACGGCCGCGCCTTGTGCCGACAGCCAGTCAGCCAAGTTACTGCCAATCATGCCGGTGCCGCCGACGATCAGTACATTCATGCATGTCCTCATTTGTTTGGGTCCCCTGCTAGGGGTTGCGCCGCGGCTGCTATCGTACCAACGGTCGATTCCCCGCGCAGATGGGCCTAGCCTCCTCGGGGCGCGGCGGCTATCCAAGATACAGAGAGCGAAGAACCCACCATGCAATCATCCACAGCAACTGCCCTACCAACCGTGGCCCTCATTGGCGCCGGCGGCATCGGTGGCCCGATGGCCGAGCGCCTGGCACGCAGCGGCGTCCAGTTGACGGTTTGCGACCTGCGTGCCGAAGCGCTCGCGCCGCTGCGGTCGCTTGGCATCCAGGTCACGCAGCGCGTCGCCGACTGCGCCAGCGCGGCGGTGGTGATCGTGATGGTGGCCACCGACGCACAAGTACGCGCGG
>CAISIP010000223.1 GCA_903885415.1 uncultured beta proteobacterium | reverse complement strand
GATGCCGATGCCGATGCCGAAGCCGTGCCGGATGCGGCGGCGGACGGCTCGGACAGCTAGCACGCTCGACATGGCGGCATGCCGAGCAGCCACTGGCGCCTAGCGAACACCATGTCAGCAGCCGCCCGCCCCTACAACTTCTCCGCCGGCCCGGCCACCATCGCCGAGGAGGTGCTGGCTCAAGCAAGCGCAGAAATGCTCGACTGGCCCGACGCGCAGGGGCGTCGCTGCGGAATGAGCGTCATGGAGATGAGCCACCGAGGACGCGAATTCGTTTCCATCTACCAGCACGCGCAAGCCGCGCTGCGCGAACTGCTCGCCGTGCCACCGAACTACCGCATCCTTTTCATGCAAGGCGGCGGGCTGGCAGAGAACGCAATAGTTCCCATGAACCTGGCCGCACTGCGCTGCGCAGCCGGGGTCCAGCCGACGGTCGACTTTGTCGTCACCGGAAGCTGGAGCGAGAAGTCGTACCGGGAAGCGGGCAAGTACTGCAGCGCGCAGCTGGCAGCCAGCAATGCGCACGACGGCCACACCCGCTTGCCGGAGCCTTCGAGCTGGCGTATTGATCCGCGCGCGAGCTATGTGCATGTGTGCACCAATGAGACGATCCACGGTGTGGAGTTTCACGAGTTGCCGGACCTGCGTGCGCTGGGATGCGACGCGCCGCTGGTGATCGATTTTTCTTCGCACGTTGCCTCCCGACCCGTCGACTGGTCACGCGTGGGTCTGGCCTTCGCAGGCGCGCAGAAGAACCTGGGGCCTGCAGGGCTGACGGTCGTCGTCGTGCGCGAAGACCTGATCGGCCACGCGCTGCGTTGCTGCCCAAGCGCCTTCGACTACCAGCGCGTGATGGACAACCAGTCGATGTACAACACGCCGCCGACCTATGCGATCTATATCGCGGGGCTGGTGTTCGACTGGCTCAAGCGACAGGGCGGCGTGCGGGCGATGGAGGCGCGCAATATCGCCAAGGCGCGGCTACTGTACGAGGCCATCGACCGTTCGTCGCTTTACGAAAACAGGGTCTCGCCTGACTGCCGTTCGCGCATGAACGTACCGTTTTTCCTGCGCGACGAGAGCCGCGATGCGGCCTTCCTCGCCGGCGCGGCGCAGCACGGACTGCTGTCGCTAAAAGGGCATAAATCCGTCGGCGGTATGCGCGCCAGCATCTACAACGCGATGCCGATAGCGGGAGTGCAGGCGCTGGTCGACTACATGCGAGAATTTGAAACCACCTGCGCCTGATACCAACGGCCCATCACAGCACCACCATGAGCAAGACCCTGCCGCAAATCCGGACGCAGATCGACGCACTGGACCAGCAACTGCTGGCGCTGATCAACCAGCGCGCCACGCTGGCTAACCAGGTAGGAGAAATCAAGCGCGCCGAGGGTTCGCCGGTATTCCGGCCCGAGCGCGAAGCCGAGGTCATTCGCAACCTGCAGGCCGGCAACCCGGGGCCGATCAGGGACGCGGGGATCGCCAGTGTGTGGCGCGAAATCATGTCCGCCTGCCGCGCACTGGAGGCCGCGCAGCGCGTCGCCTACCTGGGACCGGCA
This sequence comes from uncultured beta proteobacterium, assembly GCA_903885415.1. Classification (GTDB taxonomy): domain Bacteria; phylum Pseudomonadota; class Gammaproteobacteria; order Burkholderiales; family Burkholderiaceae_C; genus CAISIP01. The sequence continues at coordinate 4,187 of CAISIP010000223.1, read as the reverse complement.
GGTACCTTCAGCGAACAGGCGGCGCTGCAGTATTTCGGCTCCAGCATCGAGCATGTCGCGTGCAGCAGCATCGACGAGGTTTTCCGAGCGGCTGCCTCCGGCGCTGCCGAGTTCGGCGTGGTTCCGGTGGAGAACTCGACCGAGGGCGTGGTCTCTCGCTCGCTGGACCTGTTCATGCACACGCCGCTGCATGTGGTAGGTGAGACCAACTTGATGGTGCGGCACAACCTGCTGCGCCTGTCGGCGTCGATGGACGCGATCGAGGTAGTGCTGGCGCATCCCCAGGCGCTGGCGCAGTGCCAAGGCTGGCTCAACGCCCACCTGCCAAAGGCAGAACGGCGCGCCGCCTCCAGCAACGCGGAGGGCGCGCGCCTAGCAGCCGGCAACCCTGCCTGGGCCGGCATCGCCAGTGAACGCGCAGCGTCCGAGTTCGGACTGCACGTGGCGGCCCACGCGATTCAGGACGACGCTTTCAATCGCACCCGCTTTGCCATCGTTTGCCTGCCGCACCAAATGGCGCCCCCCACGGCCACCGGCAACGACTGCATCAGCCTGATCGTGTCGGTTCCCAATCGACCGGGAGCGGTGCACGACCTGCTGGTGCCGCTCAAGCGCAACGGCGTGTCGATGACGCGCTTCGAGTCGCGTCCGGCGCGCTCCGGGCAATGGGACTACTACTTCTACATCGACGTCCAGGGCCACCCTTCGCAGCCCCATGTGGCCAAGGCGCTCGCCGAGTTGCAGGGCCTGTGCGCTTTTTACAGGGTGCTGGGAAGCTACCCGGTGAGCGGGCAATTGAGTCCGCCGGATCGGACGCGCGATGTTTGAACGGCTGGGTCTGATCGGCTGCGGCCTGATGGGCGGCTCGTTCGCGCTGGCGCTCAAGCGCGCGGGCCTGGTGCGCAGCGTAGCTGGGTTCAGCCCCTCGGCTTCCACGCGCCAGCGCGCCCTGCAGCTTGGCGTGATAGACGAGGCGGCTGCATCGCCCGCGGTCGCCGCAACGGGCGCCGACTTGGTTTTGGTGGCGGTGCCGGTGGGCGCCATCGAGTCAACACTGGCGGCCATCGCCGAACAGGTGACTGCGTCGACGCTGGTGATGGATGTGGGTTCGACCAAATCCGATGTGGTGGCGGCGGCCCGGCGCGCCATGCTCGCGCAGCTCTCGAGCTTCGTACCTGCGCATCCGGTGGCGGGCAAGGAGTTGTCCGGGATCGACCATGCAGACGCAGGGCTTTACGCCGGCCGACAAGTTGTGCTCACCCCGACGGAGGTTACCGGCGACGCGCAACTCGTGCGCGCCAGGGCGCTGTGGGCCGCGCTCGGATGCAAGGTGGTGACCATGACGCCGCAAGCGCACGACGCTGCATTTGCCGCCGTCAGCCACCTGCCGCACTTGGTGGCGTTCGCGCTGATGAACGCCATCGGTGCGCAGGCGCGGGGCGATGAGTTCCTGGCGCTCGCCGGCCCTGGATTTCGAGACTTCACCCGCATCGCAGCCTCCGAGCCGGGCATGTGGTGCGACATCTTGCTCGGTAACCGCGAGCAGGTGTTGTTGCAGTCGCAGCAGTTGCAGCGCGCGCTGCAGGAACTCGAGCAGCTGATAGCCCACGCGGATGCCGAGGCCTTGCGCGCGCAGATCGCCAACGCCAGCGCGGCGCGGGCGCAATGGCGCATGGGTGGCCAGCAAGACTGATGTTTGAGACTGAGTTTTTGGACCTTCCGCCGCTCAGCGGAGCCGGTGGACGGCTGCTGCTGCCGGGCTCCAAAAGTATTTCAAACCGGGTGCTGCTGCTGTCGGCGCTGAGCCTGGGTACGACGAGCTTGCACGACCTGCTCGACAGTGACGACACCCGGGTAATGCTCGCGGCCTTGCAGACGTTGGGCTGCGCCGTGTCGCGCAACGCAAGCAGCGTGTCCATCCGCGGTATCGGCGGCGTTCTGGGAAACCAGCAGGCGCAGCTGTTCATGGGCAATGCGGGTACGGCGATGCGGCCGCTGACCGCGGCGCTTGCGGTGTTGGGCGGCGACTTCGAGCTGCGCGGTGTCGCGCGCATGCACGAACGCCCCATCGGCGACCTGGTCGACGCGCTGCGCCAACTCGGCTGCAGCGTCGACTATCTGGGCGCTGAAGGCTATCCGCCGCTGCGCATCGGCCGGCCCAGGCTGGATCTGAGCCGGCCGATACGGGTCCGCGGCGATGTGTCGAGCCAGTTTCTCACGGCGCTGCTGCTGGCGCTGCCGCTGGTCGCCAAGGCCGACATCGTGATCGAGGTCGAGGGCGAGCTGATATCGAAGCCCTACATCGACATCACGCTCAAGCTGCTGGCACGCTTTGGCGTCGAGGTGCAGCGCACGGGCTGGCAACAGTTCGTGATCACGGCCGGCAGCCGGCTGTGTTCGCCGGGCGAACTGCATGTCGAAGCCGACGCCTCGTCGGCCAGTTACTTCATCGCGCTCGGTGCGATCGCGCCCGGCAACGGCCTGCGCATCGACGGCGTCGGCGCCGACTCGATACAGGGCGACATCCGGTTCATCGACGCCGCACGGATGATGGGTGCGCAGATCGACAGCGGCGCAAACTGGCTGCAGGTGTCGCGTGCGCCCGAGCTGCAGGGCGGTGCGCTGCGCGCGATCGATCTGGACTGCAACCACATTCCCGACGCGGCGATGACGCTGGCGGTGATGGCGCTGTACGCCAGCGGAACGACTACGCTGCGCAACATCGCCAGCTGGCGGGTCAAGGAAACCGACCGCATTGCGGCGATGGCGAGTGAACTGCGCAAGTTCGGCGCCACCGTTGAGGAAGGCGACGACTTCATCCGGGTGACGGCCCCGCAGGCTGCAGCGCACTGGCGCAGCGCCGACGTCGCCACCTACGACGACCACCGCATCGCGATGTGCTTTTCATTGGCGGCCTTCAACCCGGCGCAATTGCCGGTTCGTATCCGCGATCCGCGTTGCGTTGCCAAGACCTTTCCCGACTATTTCGAATCGCTGTTCGGCGTCGTGCAGGCGCAGCCCGATGCGATACCGGTCATCTGCGTCGACGGTCCGACCGCCTCCGGCAAGGGGACGCTCGCGTCGGAGTTGGCGCGCCGCCTTGGCTACCACTTTCTGGACTCGGGTGCGCTGTACCGTATCGCCGCGCTCGCGGCGATACGAGCCGGTCTGACGCTCGACGCTGCCAATGAAAACGCGATTGCCGCTTTGGCCAGCAGACTGGCGATACGCTTTGAAGCGAACCGGATTTGGCTCGACGGCGAAGACCTCAGCGACGCGATACGCAGCGAGGCGATGGGAATGAACGCGTCTGCGGTGTCTGCGCTTGCCGAGGTCAGGCGGGCGCTGCTCGGACTGCAGCACGCGGCGCGGCGACTGCCCGGGCTGGTCGCTGATGGGCGCGACATGGGAACGGTCATTTTCCCGCACGCGCGGCTCAAGGTGTACCTGACAGCCAGCGCGGAACGACGCGCCCAAAGGCGCCATCAGCAGCTCGGCGCAAGGGGAATATCGGCTACAATCGCCGCTCTTCGCACCGACCTTGAGGCGCGTGACGCTCGGGATGGCTCCCGCAGCACCGCTCCCCTAAAGCCGGCGCAAGATGCCAGACTGCTGGACAACTCGGATCTGAATATCGAAGAATCGGTCGGACTCGTGTTGAACTGGTGGAATGGCCAGCAGCCGTTTGGCAAGGCCTGACGCGCTACTGAAATTGGACGTGGCTACTGGCTTCTGTCCTGGTCCACGTGGCTCCCCTCGCGCTTTTCCAAGCGCACTGGTTGCGTGGTTGCTTAACCTAACCGCGGTTCATCCGCAGCACAGCATGTCTGAATCTTTTGCCGACCTATTTGAAGAATCCCAAAAACGCTCGGAGACCCGCATCGGCGAGGTGGTCACCGCCGAGGTCGTGCGCATTGAGCACAACTTCGTCGTCGTGAACGCCGGCCTCAAATCCGAGGCCTATGTACCGCTGTCCGAATTCAAGAGCGACAAGGGGGAACTCGAAGTCCAGGTCGGTGAGTTTGTGTCAGTGGCGATCGTCGCGATGGAAAACGGCTACGGCGACACCATCGTCAGCCGCGATACTGCCAAACGCCTTGCGTCCTGGATGTCGCTTGAGAAGTCGCTCGAATCCGGCGAGTTCGTCACCGGCACCACCAGCGGGAAGGTCAAAGGCGGCCTAACCG
>CAISIP010000222.1 GCA_903885415.1 uncultured beta proteobacterium | reverse complement strand
GTGTTTGGCAAGCCGCAGGTCACGATGTTCGAGCTGGCCGGGCTGATCGGCAAGCACCTGGACTGACCGCCCCTGCGCTGGGCAGCGCGGCGAAGGCGGCGGCTACTGCAACCGGACCACTTCCCATCCGCGCTCTGCGGCCAGCTGGCCCAGCCTCGGGTCCGGGTTCACCGCAACCGGCCGGTGAACGGCTTCAAGCAGCGGCAGGTCGTTCACCGAATCGCTGTAACCGGTACTGGTGAAGCGATCCAGCGTCTGACCGCGATCGGCCAGCCAGGCGTGCAAGCGCAGCACCTTGCCGGCGCGCATATTGAGCACGCCCGTCGGCCGGCCGCTGAACACGCCGTCGACCAGTTCGGGCTCGGTGGCAATCAGGTGCTCGATCCCCAGATACTGCGCCGTGAGTTCGGTGATGAAACGGTTGGTCGCCGTGGTCAACACCACCAGGTCGCCGGCGTCTTGGTGCCGGCGCACCAGCTGCATTGAAGCCGCCGGTATGCGTGGCACGATTTCGCAGCGCAGAAACTGCTGGCGCAGCGGCTCCCACTGCGCGCGGCTGCGCCCGGCGAGCGTGCCAACGTAAAAGCCCGCAAACTCCTGGGCATCGACGGTGCCGGCCTTGTAGCGGGCATCGATGTCGGCGTTGCGCGCGGCGAAGACCTCGCGCTCAAGGATGCCCTGGGCGATCAGGAAATCACACCACAGGACATCGCTGTCGCCCAACAGCAGCGTATGGTCGAGATCGAAAAGCGCAAGCTGGCCCGCCGCAGAGGCCTTGTAGCGGGACGGCGGGTCGTCGCCCCGGTGGGGAACAGCAGGGCCGGTCATGGACTGCGCAGGTGCCAGGCCTTGGGCCGGGTGAAGGTCTGGATGCCGTAGGTGGACATGGTCAGCCCGATGCCGGAATCCCCGACACCGCTCCAGGGCAGGCGCGGGCTGAGGCGGTCGCAGCAGTTCCAGTAGACCGTGCCCGACCGTACCTGCGACAGGATGCGGCGTGCGCGTGCCTCGTCGGGTGTGTAGACGCCGGCGGTGAGCCCATAACGGGTGTCGTTCATGAGCCGCACCGCTTCGTCGTCGCCGGATACCTTCTGGATGCCGACGATCGGGCCGAAACTCTCGTCGCGCATGACCGCCATGCCATGCGTGACCGCGCTCAGCACCGTGGGCGCAAAACCGTTGCCCGGCCCGGGCAGGCGGGTACCGCCGCAGACCAGCGTGGCCCCCTTGGCGCGGGCATCCGCCACCTGCGCGTCGAGCACGGCGAGTTGCGGTGCGCGCGTGATGGCGCCGATATAGGTGTCGTCGGCGGTCGGGTCGCCGACCTTGAAACTGCGCACCGTGTCGGCAAACGCGGCGACGAATGCGTCATGGATCTTTTCGTGCACATAGATGCGCTCGACCGAGCAGCAGCCCTGCCCAGTGTTGTACATGGCGCCATCCGCCAGCGACGCGGCGGCGATCTTCGGATCGGCGTCCTCGCAGACATAGGTCGGATCCTTACCGCCGAGTTCCAGTTGGAGCTTGACCATGCGCGGCCCCATGGCTTGCGCGATCCTGGCGCCGGTGGCGTGCGAGCCGGTGAAAAACAGGCCGTCGATGTCCTGCGCCTGCAGCGCGGCGCCGACATCGCCCGCACCGACCACCAGCGTGAAGATGTCCTGGGGTACGCCGGCCGCGTGCATCAGGCGCGCGATGGCCTGGCCGGTCATCACCGCGTATTCGGAGGGCTTGTACAGGACCGCATTGCCGGTCAGCAGTGCCGGTATGAACACGTTGCCGCCCACGAACCAGGGGTAGTTCCAGGCCGAGATGTTGACCACCACGCCCAGCGGGATGTGCTGGATCTGCTCGCTCATGGTGGCGTCCTGAAAGACGGTTTCGGTGGCGGTGGAGGACGCCACCTGCTCCAGGAAGAAATCGATGCGCGGCAGCAGGCCCTTGATCTCGTTGCGCGCCTGCGTGATCGGCTTGCCGGTCTCGCCCGTGGTGACGGCCGCCAGGGCGTCGACATCGGCCACCAGGGCGGCGCGGAAGCGCCGGATGCATTCGACGCGCTCGGCCATCGGGCGGGCGGCCCAGGCGGGCTGCGCCGCCCGGGCGGCGGCGGCCTTGGCCGCGACGCAGGCCGCGTCGTCGGCCTCCACCCGGGTGATGATGGCGCCAGTGGCGGGGTTGAGTAGGGTGAGTTGCGTCATGGCGTCGGGGCGGTTCGTGCGGCGCGGGCCGCGTTCAGGAAGTCTTGCAGGATGGGGGCGTCGTCGAGTGTGCCCAACGCCGGCTGGTGAAACTCGGGGTGCCATTGCACCGCCGCGACCCAGGCGGCGCCGGTATGGCGGATGGCCTCGACCATGCCGTCGACCGGGCACCGTGCCTCGACCACGAAGCCGGTGGCCAGGTCCTTGACGCCCTGGTGGTGCACGCTGTTGATCTTGCGGCTGGTCTGGTCGGCAAGCAGGGCGTCGAGGCGGCTGCCGGGTTCGACCGCGAGATCGTGAAAATGAAGGTCGTAGGCCACCGCGTCGCGGTGCACCAGGGCCTGCGGGCGCTGGGTCGGGATGTCCTGGTACAGCGTGCCGCCAAACGCGACGTTGATCAGCTGCAGGCCGCGGCAGATGCCGAAAACCGGTTTGCCCGCATTGGCAAATGCGCGCACCAGGGCGATTTCGTATTCGTCGCGGTTGCGGTCGCCATTCCAGCGCTCTTGCAGCGGCGTTTCGCCATAACTTCCGGGCCAGACATCGGAGCCGCCATGCAGCACCAGACCGTCGAGCCATTGCGCGTAGTCGTCAAACCCGACGTCGCCGCGGGCGGTGTCGCCGGTCGGCGAAGGAACCATGACCGGCAGGGCGCCGCCGGACATGATCCAGTGCGGAACCGACTGCTCCAGGTACTGCAGGGTCTTGCTAGCGAACGCGGCACGCGCCGGGTCGGGGTAAAAAAAACAGGCGCTGACGCCGATCTTTAGGCGGTCTGGTGTGGCGCTGGCCATTTACATGGCGGCCTTGAACAGGGCCTCGAAATCGGCCGCCGTGCACGGCTGCGGGTTGGTCTGGTGGCAGATGTCGGCCGTGGC
>CAISIP010000221.1 GCA_903885415.1 uncultured beta proteobacterium | reverse complement strand
CGCCGCTGGTAAAGATGAGGGCGCTGTTGGCCGACGTTCCGCAAAGTCGGCTGTTCGACGAGATGCTCAAGCTGCTGCAAACCGGCCATTCGTTGGCGACCATCGACAAGCTTAAGGAGTTGGGGCTGGGACAGGGCATCTATCCCCTGCTCGACGTGGTGGTCGAGCGTGCGCAGCTGCCGTTCGTCAGCGCAGCGCTGCAGGACACCGACCGCCGCGTCGGCGAGGGAAAACCGGTGGCGCCGAGCTTTCTGCTGGCCTGCGTCCTGTGGTCCGATGTGCGCGAGGGCTGGAGCCAGCGCATGGAAGGGCGTGCCCGGCAGCCCGCTTTACCGGCGCTGCAGGAGGCGATCGACGAGGTGTTCGGTGCGCGCATCGGCGACGTCTCGGGGGGCGGAAAACTGGCCGCCGACATGCGCGAAATCTGGATGATGCAACCGCGTTTTGAGAAGCGCGTCGGGCATTCGGCATTCGGTCTTGTAGAACAACCACGCTTTCGCGCCGCCTTCGACTTCATGCGCCTGCGCGCCGATGTGGGCGAGGTCGATGAGTTGCTTGCCGACTGGTGGCAGGAGTTCAGCATGGCCGACGACAACCTGCGCGCCGACATGGTCGATCAGGTGCGCGAAGAGCAGGCGCAGCGCCAGCGCGCACCGCGACCGGCCAAGGCGCCGGTGCAGCGTGATCCCGATGGCCCGCGCGCGGATACAGGCGGTCGTGCACCGGATGCAGCCGCTGGCCATGGGCCGGAAGCACAGACACCGCTGGGCAGCGCGCGCGACGATGGTGCGGACGCGCAAGCCGGCTATTCGGATGCGCCGAGAAAGCGCCGTCGGCGCCGGCGTTCTGGAGGGTCGCCGACGGCGGGCGAGCCTGGGACGCCGGTGGGCGACACCGGCGCCTGAGGTCCTGGGGTGCGCGATGCGGTGATGGCCTGGGTCGGCCTTGGCGCCAATCTCGGCGACCCGCAAGCCGCGGTGCGCAAGGCACTGGAGGATCTGGCCGCCAGCCCGGAGGTTGAGGGTCTGCGCGGCTCGCGCCTGTACCGCAGTGCACCGGTCGACTCTAGCGGCCCTGACTACATCAACGCGGTGGCGCAGTTCAGCACCCGACTGAGCGCGCCCGCACTGCTCGCGCTGCTGCAGTCGCTCGAGCAGGTGGCGCTGCGCGAGCGGCCCTACCGCAACGCGCCCAGAACGCTGGACCTCGATCTGCTGCTGTATGGGGACGCGTGCATCGACAGCCCGCACTTGGTGGTGCCGCATCCGCGCATGCAACAGCGCGCTTTTGTTTTGCTGCCGCTGGCCGAATTGGCGCCGCAGCGGGTGGATCCGCAGGCCCTGCAGCGGGTGTCGGGCCAGTCCTGCCGGGTGCTGTAGCCTCAGCCCAGTTCGACGATCATTTCGATTTCTACGCACGCGCCCATCGGTATCTGCGCCACGCCGAAAGCGCTGCGAGCATGCGCACCGGCCGCGCCGAACAGTTCGCTGAGCAGTTCGCTGGCGCCGTTGGTCACCAGATGCTGTTCATGAAAGTCGCCGGTCGAGTTCACTAGCGCCATCAGCTTGACGATGCGCCGGACCCGGTTAAGGTCGCCCGTGGCCGCATGCAGCGTTCCGAGCAGATCGACCGCGACGGAGCGTGCCGCCGTCTTGCCTTCGTCGGTCGCCATGGTCTTGCCGAACTGGCCAACCCAAGGCACGCCGTCCTTCTTGGCGATATGGCCGCTCAGGAAGACCAGATTGCCGGTCTGGACAAAGGGTACATAGGCCGCCGCGGGGGTCGCGACCGGTGGCAGTTCGATGCCCAAATGCCGTAGCTTGTCGTAAATAGTCATGGGGGTGGTCCGCTGGTGCTCCAGTGCATGGCGTGCGACTGGCAGTGTAGGCGATACCTCGTCAACGCTGCCGCATACGCCCGGACAGCCCGAAGCCAGATGCCGGCATTTCAGCCGATTCCAAAAGTAGTCGAAAATGGGCCAATGGAACACGGTCAATCACAGATCACCGCGACGCGCGGTCAGGAAAAACTGCAGGACTGGCTAGGTCGCAGCGAAAGTGGCGACGACGTCGTCACCCCGACGCCCTTTGCAGCCCTGGCGG
>CAISIP010000220.1 GCA_903885415.1 uncultured beta proteobacterium | reverse complement strand
TGATGGCGTCCGGTGTGAATCGCATCGTATCGCTCATGCCGACCTGGATCGTCCGCTTGACGGACTTGGCGTCCCCGGCGATGCCCCAGCCTTTCTGCTCTTTGCGAACGGGGGCAGTCTTCTTGTTCGCTTCGTCGCCGTGCGCCCATGCCCCCGCAGAGAGGCCCATGGCCACGAGCAACGCTGCTGTCTTGATCAGATTCATGGTCTTCCTGTCGATGAATAGATGGATGAACGGATGTGGTGGGGCGGGCTGAAACTCAGTGGCCGTCATGGCCACCCGCCGGCTTGCGCACGGTGACTTCCACGTCGGTCTTCGGCCGTCCCAGGGGCTTCATGGCGCCGGCGCCCGCAGCCTTGTCGTCTCGCGCCGGTTCGGCCATCGCTGCGGTCCACTCGGTCGCGACGGTTCCGGGCGGGTGCGCATACCAGCCCGGATCCTTGTAGTCGCCATGCTTCTGGTCCTTACGCACCTTCACGACGCTGAACATGCCACCCATGCCGACAGCGCCGAACGGTCCGGTGCCCGTCATCATCGCGGCCGTGTTGTCGGGCAGCGGCATCTCCATCTCGGTCATGTCGTGCATGCCGCGCTCGCCCATCACCATGTAGTCGGGCACCAGTTGCGTGATCTGCCGCGCCACGCTGCGGTGGTCGACGCCGATCATGGTCGGCACGTTGTGGCCCATCGCGTTCATCGTGTGGTGGCTCTTGTGGCAGTGGAAGGCCCAGTCGCCCTCCTCGTCGGCCAGGAACTCGAGCTGGCGCATCTGGCCGACCGCAATGTCGGTCGTCACCTCGGGCCAGCGCGAAGCTTTCGGTGTGGGCCCGCCGTCCGTGCCCGTCACGGTGAACTCATGGCCGTGCAGATGGATCGGATGGTTGGTCATTGTCAGATTGCCGATGCGCAGGCGAACCTTGTCGTTCTGGCGCACCACCAATGGATCGATGCCGGGAAAGATGCGGCTGTTCCAGCTCCACAGGTTGAAGTCGAGCATCGTCATGATCTTGGGCGTGTAGCTGCCGGGATCGATGTCGTAGGCGTTGAGCAGGAAGACGAAGTCGCGGTCGACCTCGTCGATCAGTGGGTGCTTCTCCTTGGGGTGCGTGATCCAGAAGCCCATCATGCCCATCGCCATCTGCACCATCTCGTCAGCATGCGGGTGGTACATGAAAGTGCCAGGCCGGCGCGCGACGAACTCGTAGACGTAGGTCTTGCCCGGTGGAATGCCGGGCTGGTTCAGGCCGGTGACGCCATCCATGCCGTTGGGCAGGCGCTGGCCGTGCCAGTGCACGCTGGTCACCTCCGGCAGCTTGTTGGTGACGAAGATGCGCACCCGGTCCCCCTCGACGACCTCGATCGTCGGGCCCGGGCTCTGGCCGTTGTAGCCCCACAGATGGGCCTTGAAACCGGCGGTCATCTCGCGCACCACCGGCTCGGCCACCAAGTGGAACTCCTTGACGCCGTTGTGCATGCGCCAGGGCAGGGTCCAGCCGTTGAGCGTGACGACCGGGTTGTAGGGCCGGCCGGTGTTGGGCACCAGGGGCGGCATGGTGTCGGGCTTGGTCTGGATGACCGGTTCGGGCAGGGCGGCCATCACCACCTTGCTGACCGAGGCAGCCGTGACTGCAGCCGTGACGGCACCAGCGCCGCCGATGAAATTGCGTCGGGAAACCATGTGATCGTTCCTGGGTTCAGTGCGCAGCGTCAGCACCGGGGCCGGCCGCCGAGGCGGGGCCGGCGGACGGCGTGAGGCTGGGCTTGCCGATAAGGGCCATGTCGAGGTCGGCCTGCGCGATCCAGAAGTCGCGTTTGGCCTCGATGGCGGCGTTGACGCTGGCGATCTGTAGGCGTGCGTCGGCGAGCAGTTCGAAGACGCCGATCAGCATGCCGTTGTAGCGCAGCAGGTTCTCCTCGGCGATTTGCTTGCGCAGCGGCACGATCTCGTACTGGTGGTGGTGCGCGATGTCGTAGGCCGAGCGCCACGCACCGTAGGCTTCGCGCACTTCGGAGCGTGCGTTGATGGCGGTCTCGGCCGCACGGTGGAGCGCCTGCATGTAGACGCCTTCGGCGCGTGCCACCCGCGCACTGCCCCAATCGAACAGCGGCAGTTCGAACCCGATCTCCCAGCCGCGCTGGGTGGGCGCTTCGTTGGAGCTGTTGCGCATCACGCCAAGTTCGAGCACGTTGATGAAGCGTGTCGTCTTCGTCAGGCCCAGGTTGCGCGCCGTCTGCTCGGCCGCGAGCCTGGCGCCCTGCACGTCCAGCCGCTGCGCCAGCGCGACGCGTTCGACGTCCGGTCGGTCGACCAGGTCCTGCGGCAAGTCCGGCAAGCGATCCGGCAACTTGAACTGGGTCTGCGCACCCCACAGGCCGAGCAAGCGCGTCAGACGTTCGCGGGTAGTGCGCTGGGCCTGTTCGGCGCGTGCCAGGTTGAGTGCGGCATCGGCGTAGAAGCTCTGTTCGCGAGCACGCTGCAGTTTGTTGAAATTGCCGACCTGCTCCATGCGGCGTGCGAGTTCGGCGCTCGCCTGCGCGGCCTGCAACACCCGCCGCATGTAGCGCACGGTCTCCTCGGCAGCCAGCGCGGTGACCCAGGCCTTGCGCGTGTCAGCGGCCACGGACAGCATCGTCATCGTGACCAGTCGCTGGGTGGCTTCGAAGCGCCGGGCTTCCATGGCGCGGACCATCGGCATCGCGATCAGTCGCGCCAGGTTGAAGTGAATGCCGCGCTCCAATTCGATCTCGTCGCCCCGCCTGAGACGGCTGAAGCTGAAGCCGGGGTTCGGCACGCGACCGGCCTGTACGACTTCCGCCTCCGTGATGCCCAGTTCCTGGAAGCTGGCCTGCAGCCCACGGTTGTTCAGCAGCGCGATCTGGACCGCGTCGTCGGCCGAAAGCGGCTTGGCCAGTAGTTCGCCCACCCGCTGGTCGATGCCTTCCTGGTCAGCCTCGCTGCGGGACCAGCGGACCACTTTGCCCAGCCGTTCCTTGGCGGCCTCCTCGACGGTGGAGAAGCCGCCGTCCGGGCTGAAGGAAGCGCAACCGGCGAGGGTGGCGACCGCGGCGAGCAGGAGCACCGGCCGCAAACGGGGCCGTCCCCCCGGCGAGGTCCATTTCGTGGGAGTGAGAGAGAAGGTCTTCATGGCATCTTGTGACCGCCGTGCCCTTGCGGCATGGGCATGGCCCCGGAGTCGGGTTTGGCGAGCACGGGGACAGGCGCCGACGGAGCTGGCTCGGGCTGCTGCGCCTCGCGCGCGTAGGCCCGCCAGCCGCCAATGCGCCGGACGGTGTCATTCGCCTCGCGCCAATCGACCAATCCGCCGCTCTGGTCGTGAGGGATCCTGCCGAGGGCGGATAGGTAGACCAGCGCGGGAACATGCGCTTGGGCGTCCATCGGGTCGGGCTGCGCTGCCTTGGGCACCGGTTGGGAATGCGCGGCCAGCGTGGTGGCGCTCAGCGCAATGGGCACGAGCCAGCGCGAAATGCGGTGGGGCATAAGGTTCTCCGGTCCGGTTGCGAATGTCCCGGCGCGCTGCCTAGGCAGGCGGGGGCGATGGCGGGTGGGGCGCCGCGTGCCGCTGCACGCCGACGCCGGCCGCTTAGGCCAGCAGGGCGCGGGGCGGCCGGTCCGGCCCGGCGAGCGCAAGTTTTTCGACCCTCGGTACCAGAGGCACGCAGACTGCAGGCGTCGGCATGGCCTCGGGACCCCGCAGCGCAAGGTCC
>CAISIP010000219.1 GCA_903885415.1 uncultured beta proteobacterium | reverse complement strand
GGGTTCGATGACGTCTTCGATCGTTTCGCGCTCCTCACCAATGCTGGCGGCGATATTGTCCAGGCCCACCGGGCCGCCATCAAAACGGTGAATCACCGCTTCGAGCAGTTTGCGGTCCATCAGGTCAAAGCCTTCGGGATCCACGTCCAACATGGTCAGGGCTTTTTGCGCAATGCTTTGGTCAATCAGGCCCTTGCCTTTGACGTCGGCATAGTCGCGCACTCGGCGCAGCAAGCGGTTGGCAATGCGCGGCGTGCCGCGTGAGCGGCGGGCAATTTCCATGGCGCCCTCTTCCATGATGGGTGACTTCATCAGGCCGGCGCTGCGCCGCACAATGCTCGCGAGTTCCTGCGCGCTGTAGAACTCCAGCCGCGCGACGATGCCAAAACGGTCGCGCAGCGGGTTGGTCAGCATGCCCGCGCGCGTCGTCGCGCCGACGAGGGTGAAGGGCTGCAGGTCGAGCTTGATAGAGCGCGCCGCCGGTCCCTCGCCGATCATGATGTCGATCTTGTAGTCCTCCAGCGCCGGGTACAGGATCTCTTCGACCACGGGCGACAGCCGGTGTATTTCGTCGATGAACAGGACATCGTTCTTCTCCAGATTGGTCAGCAGCGCCGCCAGATCTTTGGGCTTCTCCAGCACCGGTCCGCTGGTCTGGCGCAGGTTGACGCCGAGCTCCTGCGCGATGATGTGCGACAGCGTCGTCTTGCCCAGGCCCGGCGGACCGAAAAGCAGCACATGGTCGAGCGCCTCGTCGCGCAGCCTGGCAGCACCGATGAAGATCTCAAGCTGCTCGCGGATCTTGGCCTGTCCCACATACTCGTCGAGTAACTTGGGCCGCAGCGCACGCTCGACCACCTCCTCGTTGGGCGAAGCCGGGGCGCCCGACAGCACCCGCTTGTCCGGCGCAGCGGCAAAGTCGTCGGTTTGTACGCTCATGCGCTCGGGCCCATGATCACGCCCGCGACAGGGCCTTGAGCGCGAGCTTAATGCCCTCGCTCACGCCCACGCCCGCGGGCAGCGCCTTGAGCGACAGCGCCGCTTCTTTGTCGCTGTAGCCCAGCGCCACCAGTGCCTGCAGGATATCGGCCTGCGCGTCGCTGGCGACGCTGCGAGTCGCACCGATATCGGCGCCGAGTTTTCCCTTGAGTTCGAGCAGCAGCCGCTCGGCGGTCTTCTTGCCGATTCCCGGAACCTTGACCAGCCGCCCCGACTCCTGCAAGGTGATCGCCTGCGCCAGTTCGGCGACGCTCATTCCCGAGAGTATGGCCAAGGCGGTTCGCGGGCCGACACCCGAAATCTTGATCAGCTGGCGGAAGGCTTCGCGCTCGCTCGACGTCTCGAAACCATACAGGATCTGCGCGTCCTCGCGAACCACAAAATGGGTGAGCAGCGACACCTTGTCGCCCAGCGACGGCAGGTTGTAGAAGGTGCTCATCGGCACCTGGACCTCGTAGCCCACGCCGCTGCATTCCACCAAAACCTGCGGCGGGTTCTTGTCACCCAGCGTTCCCGTCAGCTTGCCAATCATCGCGCCTGAGATCCTTGCCTATCATGGGGGTCCCATCGGAACCCACTATTGGAATTATCAACTTGATTCTCAGACACCTGTTTTCGCCGCCCAACAACACCCGCTTGGGCAATCTGTGCGGCCCGACCGATCAGCACTTGCGCAGCATCGAGGCGGCCCTGCAAGTCGGCATCGCGCACCGCCACGAGCAGTTCAAGATCGACGGCAAAAGGGAATCGGCCCAGCGCGCGATGGAAATGCTGCAAGCGCTCTACGAAATGGCCGATCGGCCCATTGAGCCGGCCACCGTGCAACTGATGCTGGCCGGCGACTCGTCGACAGACGGCGCCGATGGTGCCGGGCTGCAAACCCGCCGCGCCGACCTGCGACCGCGAACGGCCAACCAGGCGATCTACCTCGACGCCATAGGCCAGCACGACATTACTTTTGGCATCGGACCGGCAGGAACCGGCAAGACCTACCTGGCGGTGGCCTGCGCGGTCGATGCGCTGCAGCGCAGTTCGGTGCAGCGCATCGTGCTGACGCGGCCCGCTGTCGAAGCCGGCGAGCGCCTCGGTTTTCTGCCCGGCGACCTCAGCCAAAAAATCGACCCCTATTTGCGCCCGCTGTACGACGCGCTGTACGACCTGATGGGCTTCGACCAGGTGCAAAAGGCCTTCGATCGCCAGGCGATCGAGGTAGCACCGCTGGCCTTTATGCGCGGGCGCACGCTTAACAACGCTTTCGTCATCTTGGACGAGGCGCAAAACACCACGCCCGAGCAGATGAAGATGTTCCTGACCCGCATCGGCTTTGGCGCCAAGGCGGTGGTGACCGGCGATGTGAGCCAGATCGACCTCCCCAAAACCCAGCTCAGCGGGCTGATCGACGCCGAGCGAATCCTGCGACGGGTGCGCGGAGTCGCCATCTGCCGGCTCACCAGCGCCGACGTGGTCCGCCATCCTCTGGTCGCGCGTATCGTGGACGCCTATGCCACCCAGGGTGCTGCCATCGATGCCGCGCCGGTTGCCGCCGACGAAGCGATCGAAGAAAAATTTGTAGCGCGCCGCGCGCCGCTGCGCAAGCGCGCGCCGTAGACCGCGCACGACCCGGACCCACCGCATGCTTCAAGCACTCAGCCTATCGCTGCAGTTCGCACGGTTCGACAACGCCGCGATGCACCGCAGCACGCTCGCTCGCCACGCCGTACGTCGCTGGATACGACACGCGCTGGCCAGCGACGCTGTCATCACGCTGCGGATCGTCGACGCCGCCGAGGGCCGGGCACTCAACCGCGACTACCGCAAAAAGGACTACCCGACCAACGTGCTGACCTTCGCCTATTCGCGACAGCCTCTGTGCGCCGACCTGGTGCTGTGCGCACCAGTGGACGAGGCCGAGGCGCAGCGGGCCGGCATCAGCCTGCTGTCGCACTACGCGCACCTGATCATTCACGGCGTGCTGCACGCCCAGGGCTGGGACCATGAAACCAGCGCGGCCGATGCCCGCTCGATGGAGGCGCATGAGGCCGAATTGCTCGCGGGTCTGGGCTTTCCCAACCCCTACCGCTAAGCGGATTGCGCCGGCAGAGCCCGGACTGCTGGCTCCGGCGCCATGTGCAGGGCAATCGTCACCGGGCCGTCGTTGACCAGTGCCACCTGCATGTCAGCGCCAAAGCGTCCGGTCTGGACCAGCGGGTGCGCAGCCCGCGCGCGCACGACAAAGTAATCAAACAGGCGCCTTCCCTCCTCGGGAAGCGCCGCCGCACTGAAGCCGGGGCGGTTGCCACTCGATGTGTCAGCCGCCAGGGTGAACTGGCTCACCAGCAGCAGGCCGCCGCCGGTGTCCTGCAGGCTGTGGTTCATCTTGCCGTCGCCGTCGCTGAAGATGCGCAGCTTGAGCATTTTGCTCAGCAAGCGGTCGGCCTGCGCTTCGCCGTCGCCGCGCTCGGCGCACAGCAGAACCAGCAAGCCTGCGCCAATGCGGCCGACACAGTCGCCGGAAACACGGACGCTGGCTTGGCTGACGCGCTGCAGGATGGCTTTCAGATCAGGTCCTTGGGATCGTCAAAATGCGCCTCGACGTCGCTGGGCAGCAGTTGTATCGTCGCGCGTAGGCCGGGCACCGCGCTCATCAAGGCTTGCTCGACGCTGGCGCGAACTGCTGCGGCGCGCCCGAGCGACCAACTGGCGGGCAT
>CAISIP010000218.1 GCA_903885415.1 uncultured beta proteobacterium | reverse complement strand
GCCGGGCCGGCGGAGAAGTTGTAGGGGCGGGCGGCCGCTGACATGGTGTTCGCTAGGCGCCAGTGGCTGCTCGGCATACCGGCATGCCGTGCGTCCTAGCTGCCCGCGCCGTCCGCCGCCGTATCCGGCACGGCTTCGCCATCGGGCGGGTTGGCGTCGTTTTCGACGATGCGCTGCAACCCACTGAGCTTGGAGCCTTCGTCCAGCCCGATCAGCGTCACACCCTGGGTCGCGCGGCCGAGTTCGCGAATCTCGCTGACCCGTGTGCGAACCAGCACGCCCTTGTCGGTGATCAGCATGATCTCGTCGTCGACGTGCACCAGCGTGGCGGCCACCACCTTGCCGTTGCGATCGCTTTGTTGGATCGCGATCATTCCCTTGGTTCCGCGCCCGTGGCGGGTGTACTCGGTGATTCCGGTGCGCTTGCCATACCCATTTTCGGTGGCGGTCAGTACCGACTGCTGCTCGTCTTCGGCCACCAGCATCGCGATCACGCCCTGGCCCTCCTCGAGCGCCATTCCCCGCACACCGCGTGCGGTGCGGCCCATCGGCCGTACATCATTCTCGTCAAAGCGAACCGCCTTGCCACCATCGGAAAACAGCATCACATCGTGCTGCCCGTCGGTCAGCGCAGCGCCGATCAGGAAGTCGCCCGGGTCCAGGTCGACCGCGATGATGCCGGCCTTGCGCGGGTTGCTGAATTCGTCGAGCGTGGTCTTCTTGACCGTCCCCATCCGGGTTGCCATGAATACATACTGGTCCGCCGGAAAGCTGCGCTTGGCGCCAGTCAGCGGCAACACCACCGTGACCTTTTCGCCGTCCTGCAGCGGAAACATGTTGACGATCGGCCGTCCGCGCGAGCCGCGTGATCCCTGCGGAACCTCCCACACCTTGAGCCAGTAAAGCCGACCGCGGTTGGAGAAGCACAGGATGTAGTCGTGCGTGTTGGCAACGAAGAGCTGGTCAACCCAATCGTCTTCCTTGGTCGCCGTCGCCTGCTTGCCGCGTCCGCCGCGTTTTTGCGCCCGGTATTCGGACAGCGGCTGGCTCTTGATGTAGCCGCTGTGGCTTAGCGTCACGACCATGTCGGTCGGGGTAATCAGATCCTCGGTGCTCAGGTCGTAGGAGCTGTGTTCGATCAGGCTGCGCCGAGCGCCGAGCTTGGTCTGGCCGAACTCCTGCTTGATGCTGCCGAGTTCCTCGGTGATGATGGTCGACACGCGCTCTGGCTTGGCCAGTATGTCCAGCAGGTCTTCAATTTCGGCCATTACCTGCTTGTATTCGGAGACGATTTTGTCCTGCTCCAGCCCGGTCAGCCTTTGCAGTCGCATTTGCAGGATCTCCTGCGCCTGCGTTTCGCTCAGCCGGTAAAGGCCATCGCCGCCCATGCCGAAGTTCTTCTCCAGCCCGTCGGGGCGATAGTCGTCGGCGTTGACCGCGCCGCCGTCGGCGCGGGTGCGGGTCAGCATTTCGCGCACCAGCTTGCTGTCCCAGGGTCGGTTCATCAACTCCAGCTTGGCGACCGGCGGTGTCGGCGCGTTGCGGATGATTGCAATGAATGCGTCGATGTTGGCCAGCGCCACCGCAAGGCCCTCAAGCACATGGCCGCGCTCGCGCGCCTTGCGCAAGGTGAAGACGGTGCGCCGGGTAACGACTTCGCGCCGGTGCTCCAGAAACACCTCGATCAGGTCCTTCAGGTTGCACAGCTTGGGCTGTCCATTGATCAGCGCGACCATGTTGATGCCGAAGGTGTCCTGCAGCTGTGTCTGCTTGTACAGGTTGTTGAGCACCACCTCGGGAACCTCGCCGCGCTTCAGCTCAATGACCAGCCGCATGCCCGACTTGTCGCTTTCGTCCTGGATGTGGCTGATGCCCTCGATTTTCTTTTCGTGCACCAACTCGGCCATGCGCTCTTGCAGCGTCTTCTTGTTGACTTGATAGGGCAGCTCGTCGACGATGATCGCCTGACGCTGGCCGCGGTCGATGTCCTCGAAGTGGCACTTGGCGCGCATGACCACGCGTCCCCGTCCGGTTCGGTAGCCGTCCTTTACGCCGTTGATGCCGTAGATGATGCCGGCGGTTGGAAAGTCGGGCGCCGGGATGATCTCCATCAGCTCGTCGATCGACGCGTGCGGGTGGCGCAGCAGGTGCAGGCAGGCGTCGACCACCTCGTTGAGATTGTGCGGCGGTATGTTGGTCGCCATTCCAACCGCGATGCCGCCTGAGCCATTGACCAGCAGGTTGGGCAGCTTGCTTGGCAAGACCAGCGGCTCCCTTTCCGAGCCGTCGTAGTTGGGCCCGAAATCGACGGTCTCCTTGTCGATGTCGGCCAGCATCTCGTGCGTGATCTTGGCCAGCCGGATTTCGGTGTAGCGCATCGCTGCGGCGTTGTCGCCGTCGACCGACCCGAAATTGCCCTGCCCGTCGACCAGCATGTGGCGCATGGAAAAGTCCTGCGCCATTCGGACGATGGTGTCGTAGACCGACTGGTCGCCATGCGGGTGGTACTTGCCGATCACATCGCCGACGATGCGGGCCGACTTCTTGTAAGCGCGGTTCCAGTCGTTGCTGAGCTCGTGCATCGCAAACAGCACGCGCCGGTGCACCGGCTTGAGTCCGTCGCGCGCATCGGGAAGGGCGCGGCCGACGATCACGCTCATCGCGTAATCCAGGTAGCTTCGCCGCATTTCCTCCTCAAGACTGATAGGCAGGGTTTCTTTGGCGAACTGGGTCATGAATTGGCTTTGCGAATGGCTTGGCGGCGGAAAGCGTCGATTTTAATGTCAAGAGCTTGTCGCTAACTGGCAACAAAACGGCTCAAATGCCGTGGTGTAGGCCATTGCGGCCCAAAGCGGCTGAAGAATACGCGACGCCCTCGCCTGACCGTATGGCACAATCTGCCGATACCCGGGCTGATGGGCAGCTTGGGTTTCAAGAATACGCCGCGCCGCTGCGGCTTTTGCTTCAACTAGGAGAACTATGAAAAACTTGAACAAAGTGGCAGTGTTGTTTGCGACCGCAGCAATCACGGTCTCGGCGGGCGCTCAGTCGGTCGACAACTGGAAGAACGGCAGCGGTGACCTGCAATGGAAGAACGGCACTGGCGAGTTGTGCTGGCGTGACGCCAACTGGACCCCGGCGACTGCCGCTGCTGCTTGCGATGGCGCGATTGCGGCGCCCAAAGCCGCGCCAGCACCGGCACCAGCACCAGCACCAGCACCAGCACCAGCACCAGCACCAGCACCAGCACGAGCACCAGCACCAGCACCAGCACCAGCAGCTGCACCAGCACCGGCACCCGTGCCAGCGCCAAGGCCAGCAGCTGCGCCAGCGCCGGCCGCAGCCCAGCCGGCCGCGGCCACCAAAGTGACTTACGCCGCTGACGCGTTCTTCGACTTCGACAAATCGGTTCTCAAGCCGGAAGGCAAGGCCAAACTGGACGACCTGGTCGCCAAGGTCAAGGGAATCAATCTGGAAGTCGTGATCGCCGTCGGGCACACCGACTCGGTGGGCGCAGACGCCTACAACCAGAAGCTGTCGGTACGGCGCTCTGAGGCCGTCAAGGCCTATTTGGTGTCCAAGGGCATTGAAAAGAACCGCGTCTACACCGAAGGCAAGGGTGAGAAGCAGCCGGTGGCGGACAACAAGACGAGTGAAGGGCGGGCCAAGAACCGCCGCGTAGAGATTGAGGTGGTCGGCACCCGTTCCAACAAGTAGGTAATTAGCGCAATGCCGGCTCTTGCGCCGGCTTGCTGGCCCAAACCCCGCCTCGGCGGGGTTTGGCATTTCTGGGCCATGCCATTGCCCTCAAAGCCAGAGGTGCCGGAACATTGTCGATAATCTGCGAATGAATGCAGCCGCCAATGTCGATCCGGCCGAACTGGCCAAGTTTTCCGATCTGGCCCACCGCTGGTGGGACCAGGACAGCGAGTTTGGCCCACTGCACCGGATCAACCCGCTGCGGCTCGACTGGATCAACCAGTTGTCTGCGCTGCAGGGACAGCGGGTGCTGGATATCGGCTGCGGCGGCGGCATACTGGCCGACGCGATGGCGCGCAAGGGCGCGCAGGTGCTAGGCATCGACTTGGCGACCAAGTCGCTGCGGGTGGCGCAACTGCATGCGATCGAGGCGCAGACCCCCGATGTCGCCTACCGCGAATGCAGCGCCGAGGACTTGGCCGCTGAGCAGCCCGAAAGCTTTGACGCGGTGACCTGCATGGAGATGCTCGAACATGTTCCGGACCCGGCGGCCATCGTGCGCGCTTGTGCCAGGCTGGTACGACCGGGCGGCTGGGTATTTTTTTCCACCATCAACCGCAACCCGAAGTCTTTTCTGTTCGCCATCGTCGGCGCCGAATACCTGCTGAACCTGCTGCCGCGCGGAACCCACCGCTATGCCCGGCTCATCCGGCCCAGTGAACTCGCGCGCCACTGCCGTGCGGCCGGGCTTGAATGGAGGCAAAGCCGCGGCCTGCAGTACAACCCGCTGACCCGTCGCTACTGGATGGACGACGACACCAGCGTGAACTACCTGCTCGCGACCCAAAAGCCTTTGGATGGGCGCCCGTGATGGGGGGGGCGATCCGGTTTGACGGCATTACCGCTGTCCTGTTCGACCTTGACGGAACGCTGATCGACAGCGCCCCCGATCTCGGCGCCGCCGCCGACCAGATGCGCACTGAACGCGGCCTGCCTTCGCTGGAGCAGGCGCACTATCGGCCGATGGCGGGCGCTGGCGCGCGCGGCATGATCGCAGTGGCCTTTGGGCTCACGCCGAGCGATGGCGAGTTCGAAGGGCTCAAGGAGGAGTTTCTTGCCAACTATGAGCGCTGCATGACGCAGCGGACCTGCGCCTTCGACGGCGTTGTGCATCTGATCGATAACTTGCAGCGCCGGCCGATGACCTGGGGCGTTGTCACCAATAAGGCGCAGCGCTTCACCGTGCCGCTGACCCGCGCGATGCGGCTGTTCGACGGCGCCTCGGTGGTGATCAGTGGCGACACCACGGCGCACGCCAAACCGCATCCCGAGCCACTGCTTGAGGCCGCGCGCCGGATCGGCGTCGCACCCAAGAACTGCCTGTATGTTGGCGACGACGAGCGCGATATCATCGCCGGCCTGGCGGCGGGCATGGGCACTGTGGCCGCCACCTATGG
>CAISIP010000217.1 GCA_903885415.1 uncultured beta proteobacterium | reverse complement strand
GCTCAGACCAAAAAATTCTTCGTACATGGCTCAGAACCGCAGGCTGACATTGGCGAACAGCGCCGACTCTGTGAAGGGCGACGCACTGCCGTTCGTCGTGACCCGCCGCGCGCCCAGCGTCGCGGCAATATCGTTTCGAACTTGCATGGTCACCGTGGCGTTGAACGATGCGCTCGCATTCTTGCGTCCGTCGGCAGAACGGCTGGCTATCTGGCGCGCCACCACCGCGTTGAAGCTCGAGTCCACCGAAAGCCGCTGCGAGAAGCTCAGACTCAGTCCATCCTGCCGCAGGGAGCCGCCCGCAGACAAATCGTCGGCTGCGGCCGATAGACTGTCCAGCCGGCTGTTGGCGCTGCGCGTCGCGACGACGCTCAGGGTGCTGCGCACGCCGAGCAGCGCGAAGGAAAGCTGCTGCTGGCGCTGCAAGGCAAGCGCGGCGCTCTGAAACCCGAGCACCGCGCTGGGCGACGGCCGGATTCCGTTTGCCAGCAGAAATTGCGCGTAACGCTCGCGCTTGATCGGGTCCGACTCGGTGGCCGAAAACTGAGCCAGCAGCAAGTCGTAGACCGACGCCGTGTCATTGAATCCGGAGCGCCCGGGCGTGCTGAGCGCAGCGCGCGTGTCGCTGAACGTCCATGCCGTATTGGCGCTGCGGTAGACCAGCGCCAGCGTATGCGAGTCGCCGTAGAGCCTGTGCTCCCGGGTGAACGACAGGTTCGCGCGCTTGGACGGCGACCATGCCGCAACGATCCCGGTTCTGCCACTGGCGTCGGTGTCGACGCTCAGCCGCGCCTCGTCGCTTGGCGCCCAGGTGGCGCCCAACGCGCCAAATTGCTCTTGCTGCCCGGTTGCGTCACTAAGATCGTTTTTTTCAAAGCCCGCCTTGGCATAGGCCGCAACCGACTCGCCCAGCGGATAGCCCAACTGTGCGTCGGCCCGTTGCATCAGCGTCGTGCGGCCGGCGCGGTAGTCGGCGCGTTGCGCACTGGCCTGCAAGAACCAGGCCGCGCCCAGCCGCCCCTCGACTGCGCCGATGCGGGCCGAGGCCTCCTGCGTCTCGATGTCGGACACCAGCGCCGACTTGCTGCGGCTGGAGCCGAATCCCAGCCGGGCCTCGTATTGCGTCTCTGCGCCCAAGCGGCCGCGCAGACTCGGAGCAATGCGGTAAACCGCCGTCTCGGTGCGGTTGGCGCCCAGCAGCGCCGCGTCGACCACCGGCGCGCCGAAGGCCGAGATGGCCTGCTGCGCGACCACGCCGCTCAAATCGATGAAGGCCCGACCTTCGATGGCCTCCACCGTCGCCATCGCGTTGAGCGCGTTTTGCGCAGTCCTACCCGCGCTGTGGTTCGCGTAGAGCAGTTCGTTGAGCGCATAGTCCAGCGAGCCGCTGACCCGCCCGCCACGGCTGCTGACACGGATCCCAGGGCTCAGTTCGGTGATCGCCTCGGCCTGTCGTGCACCGGCGCTCAGAAACACATTGTCGGTAAAGGTCTGTGTCACGGTAAAACGCGGCACCAGCAGCAGGTTGGACACGCCTGCCATGTCGGCGGTGGCCTGGGCCCAGGCCCCGGCCGACATGGCGCACAGCACCGCCGCGATGGCCAAGCGCAGGGGCTCTGCCGGCGCAGCTGCGTCCATGGCATCGGGCCCGGTTACGGCCCCTGTCCGGCCCGATGGCCGCAGCCTAAACCGGTCTGGCGGCGTAGGCATACCCGTACCCGTGCTGATAAGCGC
Source organism: uncultured beta proteobacterium (assembly GCA_903885415.1). Lineage (GTDB taxonomy): Bacteria > Pseudomonadota > Gammaproteobacteria > Burkholderiales > Burkholderiaceae_C > CAISIP01. The sequence continues at coordinate 900 of CAISIP010000217.1, read as the reverse complement.
CGCCGGCGAAACTGGCGCGCGCCTGATTGAGCAGCAGGAGCTTGACCGGACAGGCCTCAATCGTCGCCAATGCGTCATGCACATCAGAACGCATCACTTTCTCAGCCTGGATGACCATCACGACCTGGCCCATGTGGCTGGCCAGGACCCGCGCCTCGGTGGTCAGCAGCAGCGGCGGCGAGTCAAAAATGATGATCCGCTCCGGATAGCGCTCGGCCATTCCTGCAAGCAGCTTGGCCATCGATTCGCTGGCGAGCATCTCGGTCGCGTTGGGCTGCGGCGTTCCGCTGGACAAAAGACTGAGCTTGGCGATGTTGGTCTTGAGCAGCACTTCGGACAGGTCCTTGCGCTCACCCGTGAGCAGGTCCAGCAGTCCCGGGCCGGCCGGCAGCCCCAGCGTGCGCATGACCGAGGGGCGTGCGACATCGGCGTCGACCAGCATCACCGTGTTGTCGAGTTCGGCGGCCATGCTGATCGCCAGATTCAGCGCGGTAAAGGTCTTTCCCTCGCCGGTGACCGAGCTCGTGATCATGATCAGATTGCCATTTCTGACCTGGGTCGCGCCACCGCCCTTTGCATTGCCCAGCAGCGGCCGCTTGATGACTCGAAACTGATCGGCAATTTGCGAGCGCGGCGCATTCGGACTCACGATGCCAGAGGCGGCCAGCGCGTCGAGGTCGATCTCGATGCGCTGCGACACCTGCGCCGCGCCAGCGGATGGCGCACCCGCGTGGTCGTGGCGATAGGTCGCCATCGGTGCCCTTGCGGCACCGGTGGATGGCTTCTTGCCGCCAGGCATGGCGGCGCCGGCGCTGCGCAGTTGCGCCAGGCGCGCCGCGGCTTGTTCAATCAGGCTGCTCATGCTTGTCTATCCACCCCGGTTTGCAAGAAAAGTCAGTG
>CAISIP010000216.1 GCA_903885415.1 uncultured beta proteobacterium | reverse complement strand
TTGCAGCCAGCAACAAAATTCCAGTCAGTCTGCGAAAAGTAAAAATCATAGTATTTCCTTAGATGAGCAGCAGACAGCGCGTCCTAGCTGCGGGTTGATAGGGGAAGCTCCTTCAAAAACCACGCTAGGCATCCAATTCCAGCGGTGATTTTCCATAGTTTGATCGCTCTTAAACCTATTATCAAGATAGAACTCGACAAGCTTTGTCCTCTGTCATTTCATCCAATTGATTGGATAAGCTAAAGAAGTAAGCCTAGGAATAGCCTGAAGGGAGGCAGTGCACCTATCGCGCTTCTTCGCATCGCGGCCCAAGGGAGCCTGTGGAGGCGGGTGCGATCTTGACCGCCGGATCTGCTAAGGAGCGAAGACCTTCTTAACGCGTTCGAGGTACTGCATGCCGAAGGCCTTGGTCGGCTCGATGTAGGAGCCTTCCCCGTATTCGTTCCAGCAGCAGATGATGCCGGTGCGCAGCGTCTTGTCCGGGTATTGGTCCATCGTCGCCTTGGCCGCACGCAGATGGGCTTCGAATGAATCGGGTGTGCTCACTGCCAGGTCGCGCCTGGGGTCCCTGGTGGTGCCACCCCAAGCACGCTTGTCCCAGCCCGAGGTCATGGCCGGCATGTAGGGAAGCTGCGCGTCGTTCAACAGGCTTTTCCATTGCTTCCGATAAGCCTGGTCGCGCTCCTCGAAACTGTGCCCCAGCCCATAGTTGTAGGCGGTCAGCGCCCGATAGCCATACGCGCGCGCATCGTTGCTGGCAAATGCGCTTGCGGGTGTACCGGCGGTGAAGTAAATACCAGGCAACCCGGCTTTGCGCGCAATCTCGTTGGCCGCAGCCAGAAGCTGCGGCGTGGACGAGTCAAAGGCCTGGGCCTTCTTTTCGAGCATCTCGGGGCTGAAAATGTGGACCACCGGCAAGCCATCTATGCGCTGGTACTGCGGGTCTTTCAGGAAGTTGTCGACCCAATACTGCACGACGTCCCTGAAGTCCTTGTCGCCTTTCGGGTAGTTCTCGTGGTTGGCCCACAGGATGGAGAACTTCACCAGCTTCTTGTTGCTGGACTGCATGTACGCATCCAGCGCGTGCTGCTGGCGCGGGCGGTTAGACGTCCAATACCAGTCGAACACCACGAAATCTAGACCGTAGTCATGCATCCACCTCAGCTGTTGGTCCATCACATCGATGTTGCCTTCGGCATACCAACCCAGCAGTGGTTCGCGCTCCGGGTGGGCCTTAATCCTGTCCCAGGGCTGGCGCGGCGGATTGATCGCAGTGTCAGCCTTCCAGCCTGGGTAGTAGTAGCTGCCGATAGAGTACTCGGAATGGCCTTGACCCGGTCGGCTGTCAGGGGCAAGCGTTCCACTAACCGCAGACACGGAGGTCATCAAAGCAAGCAACCAGGTCGGCCAATGGCGCCGCACGGGTGTGGGGGGGCGGAGGAAGGAGGCTTGGCTTGTCATGAGACGCTCCAAGATGTTAAAAAAGACTGGCCCGACGCATAGCCGCAACGACCGCGAGCGCACCGTCTAAAGTCAGGTGGCCGTAGTCCCACTGGACAGGCATTTTGCCGCTGGTTACGGTGGTGCACGATCGCGCGAAGGCCCTCAATATCGAGTCTGTGTCCCGGCTTGAGCATCAATCTGCCCTTTGTTCATACGATGAGACTGCGGTCGAACCGGCCGGGTTGCCAAATCGCTTGTCAATTGAAAGCGCCCTTGAGCTTGAGTTCGCCAATCAGAAGTTTTGACCCTTCCTCGGTCAGGTGCCCATAGTCGTACTGGAGTGGAATACCGGGTTGCGCAAACACACGGCACCGACTGCCGGGACAAATCTGGTCGAGCAAGGAGACATAGGCAGTGCCCTCGGAGGCAGCCATCGCCTTCATGGCGGCATCAATGAAGGCAACCGTGTCCAACTGGTGATCTGCAATGGAGGATGGGTCGTTCTTCTGGATGGACGCAGCCAGAATACGCGGCAACGGCGAGTCGTACACCATGATGGGTCCAAACAGCAACACGTCGATCTTGTGTTTTTTGGCCCACTGCAGCGTGCGTTGAACCGCCGGCAAATCGCTCCCTTTCCAGTAGCCTGCAATCACCAGTTTGTCTACATGGCGGTTGAGCAGATAGTCGGTGAATATGTAGTTCATTAACTGGGCGCATCCGGGCGCCGCGTCCAGTCGCTGGTCGATGGTGGGCGTGCATAGGGAAGCAGTCGCCTGCATTACGTTGACGTCCAGCTCGGACGAGATGCCGCGCCAGAGATGGTTGGCGTGGCTGTCACCCACCAACAAGTAGTTCTTGCCCTGCGGGACGGATCGCAGGCAGGCGGCTTGATCAAAATCTTCGTATTTGTCGCGGGACTGGATGAAACACTTGGCCGGGTTGGGACTGGAGCCCTTGTAGTGAAGGAACTTCGCAACTTCCAGGGCTTCGGGCTTGAAGCGCAAAGGCAGTCCATCCAGCGCGACGGCAATCGCCCCGGAGCCCATCGCGACCACTGCGCCTGCCAGTGCAGCCTTGAACACGAAGGAACGCGAAGGCTTTCCGGCTCCGCGGCGAAACGGCGCTTCGACGTAGCGCCAGGACAGCCATGCCAGCAACAGGCATAGGCCGAAGAGAATGATCTTAGAGCTTCGCAGTGAAAGCCCGTTTACGATCAGTGCGTTGGTGTCCTGGAACACGATCACGGGCCAGTGCCACAGATACAGCGAGTAGGAGATCAGTCCAATCCAGACCAGTGGCTTGAGAGACAGCAGGCGTCCCACCACGGAGCTGCCTGTGCGGCCTGCAGCGAGGATCAGTCCGGTTCCAATGCAAGGTGCAAGCGCTTTCCAGCCTGGGAAAGGCGTTGCGGCCGTGTACGTCAGTATCGAGAACGCGATCAGCGCCAGGCCCGTGCCGGATGCGACTTCTCGCTGCCAGGCCTTCTTCAGGGGCGGAACCGCGCCGGTTGCCAGCAGCGCACCCAGCATCAGTTCCCAGGCCCGCAAATGTGGCAGGTAGAAGGCCGAGCTTGGGTCGGTTCGCATCACGTAGACGGCAGCCACGAATGAGGTCAGCCCGACCGCCACCAGTACATGCGGGAGATAACGCGGCGCCTTCCGATAGACCCAGGCCAACAGCAGCGGAAACAGCAGGTAGAACTGCTCCTCCACGCCAAGCGACCAAGTATGAAGGAGTGGCTGGCTGCTGGCAGCAGCGTCGAAGTAGCCCGACCGCGACCAGAAATAGACGTTCGAAAACGACAGCGTCGCCGCAAGGAGTGACTTGCCGAAATCCTCCACCTCGGTCGGCAGCAAGACAATAAAGGCCACCAGCGTGGTCACGGCGAGAACCGCCAGCAGCGCAGGGAAGATACGACGTATGCGGCGTTCGTAGAAGGTGATCAAGGAAAAGCGGTCACGCTTCAGGTCGGCATGGATGATCTGGGTGATCAGGTAGCCAGAGATGACAAAGAAGATGTCGACTCCAACGAACCCGCCAGAAAACAGCTTGATGTGGAAATGAAACAGCAGCACCGGCAAAACGGCAACCGCCCGTAGGCCATCGATGTCCGGTCGGTAGGGCGTGCCCACCGCCATGGCGGTGGGCGAGCATGCGCTTTGCGATGGACCGGCAAGATTGGCCTGCACAGCGGTCCTCAAGCGGCTTGCAAGGTTGCAACGCGCATCAACCCGGGAAGCCTCTGCGCCAACTGCCGGGTGAACGCCGGCTCGAACCCGGCGGCCTGAGGCATCGGATGGGCCAACAGCGCCTCCACCTGCGACACGATGAAGCCCGCCTTCAGGTCCAGCAGCGACTGGAAAGGCACGCCAAAACGTTCGGCCAACGCGCGCACCTTGCCCTTGCCCAGCGTGTAGTCGATGGCAACGGCTGGCAGCTCCAGCCCCAGCGCAAACACCAGCGCGTGAAAACGCATGGTCAGCGCCACGTCGGCCTTGCGGAACTCGGCGGCATAAAACAACGGGCCCATCTCGCGCCCCAGCAGCGACAAGTCCAGGCGTGGCGCCAGTTCGGAATGGCCGCGGAACAACCGGCGGTAGAACCAGCGGTCGTCGTCGCCGAAATGGTTGGTGCACATCGGCAGCGGCCGGATGAGCAGGTCCGGATGGCGCTGCACCAGCGTGTTCAGCGCGCCGATGACTTCGGCCTCGTAGGCCTTGCTGGCGGATGCGCTGTCGGTGGCCTTCATGTCGCGCGCATATTGCTTGTGCGGAAAGTCGCGCAGGCCCAGCAGCAGCACCCGGTGCGCCGGGTCGCGCTCCCCCTGCAGCCGGCTGCGCTCCTGCGCCAGCCAGGTGAAGGCCGGGTCCTCGGCCACTGCGTCCAGCGCGGAGGCGGTCACGCCCAGTTCCTGCGCCAGCTTGGGCGCCTTGTCGTCGCGGTAGATGCGCAGGCTGGCCATGTCAAGGATGCGCTGTAGCGATGCGTTCTGCCATTCCTCGCCCAGCGGCCCCACGCCGCAGCCCGCCACCAGGGTCGGAACCCCGCGGCTGCGCGCAATGGCGAACAGCGCCTCCATGTCGGCGAGCACGCCAAGGCCCATCAGCGGGCCGCCGCCGAACACCAGCAGGTCGGTGTCCCTGACCCGCTGCGCCGCTTCGTCGGGGTTGACGATGCGCGCGCCCTTCAGTTCGGGCATCTGGCGTCGCGTCTTGTGCGTGATGTCGGGGTTCAGGGCCTCCACCTTCTGGGCGATAGGCCAGAGCGCCGCCTGTAGCGCTTGCTCCACGCCGCCCAGTATGGCCTTGTCGACCCGCGTCTCGTTGCCGTACC
>CAISIP010000215.1 GCA_903885415.1 uncultured beta proteobacterium | reverse complement strand
GCAGCGATCGCATCGGCCTTGGTGATGCGGCCATCGCGCCCGGTTCCTGCTATGCCAGCGGGCGCCAGCTCGTTTTCGGCCATGATCTTCGCCGCCGCGGGCATCGCAAAACCGGCCATCGAAGCACCACTGGAAACCGCAGCGACTGAGGGCGGCGAAGTCACCGGTATGGCGACGGCCGCAGCAGCCTCGGTGTCGATGCGGGCAATCAGTTGCCCGGCAGCGACCGTCGCACCATCGCCGGCGAGGATATCGGTCAATACCCCGGCGGCGGGCGCCGGAACTTCGAGGACGACCTTGTCGGTCTCGACCTCGATCAGGATTTCATCGCCGGTGACGGCCTGTCCGACTTTCTTCTTCCACTGCAACAAAGTCGCTTCGGCGACCGACTCCGACAACTGCGGTACCTTGATTTCTACGATGGCCATTTCAATTCTTTCAACAACGGTTGGTGATGGGGCGCCGGGCTGTCTTACTTGCTCAGCACAAAACCCTTGAGCTTGGCAAAAGCACCTTCGACCAGGGCCTTTTGCTGCTCTTGGTGCAGATGCGAATAACCAACCGCCGGCGAAGCCGACGCGCCACGCCCGGAATACCCCAGCTTTTGCCCCTCCTGCATGTTTTCATGGATGTAGTGCTGCACAAAAAACCAGGCGCCCTGATTTTGCGGTTCGTCCTGGCACCAGACGATCTCGGTGGCGTTGGGGTACTTCTTTAGTTCGGCCGCAAATGCTTTGTGTGGGAAGGGATAAAGTTGCTCGACGCGTACGATGGCGGCGTCTTCCGAGCCCCTCTCGTCGCGCCTGCGGACCAGGTCGTAATAGACCTTGCCCGAGCAGGCGATCACCCGCTTGACCCGGTCGGCCCGGAGTTCCCTGTGCTCGGGAATCACCGTCTGGAAGCTGCCTTTGATGAACTCCGACAGCGGCGACGCCGCGTCCTTGGCGCGCAACAGGGACTTCGGCGTCATGATCACCAGCGGTTTGCGCAGATTGCGGACCATCTGACGGCGCAGTACATGGAATATCTGGCTGGCGGTGGTCGGCTGGACAATCTGCATGTTGGTGTCGGCGCTCAGTTGCATAAAGCGCTCCAGGCGTGCCGAGCTGTGCTCGGGGCCCTGGCCCTCGTAGCCGTGCGGCAGCATGAGTGTGATGCCGTTGACGCGTCCCCACTTGACCTCGCCGGACGCGATGAACTGGTCGATCACAACCTGCGCGCCGTTGACAAAATCACCGAACTGGGCCTCCCAGATCACAAGCGTGTTGGGATCGTTGGACGCGTAGCCGTACTCGAAGGCCAGCACCGCCTCCTCCGACAGGATCGAGTCGATGACGACAAACGGCGCCTGTCCATCAGCGACGTTTTGCAGCGGCGTATAGGTTCCCTCGTCGAACTTCTCGCGGTTCTGGTCGTGGATGACGGCGTGCCGGTGGGTGAAGGTACCGCGCCCGCAGTCCTCGCCGCTCAGCCGGACCGGAAAACCGCTGGCGACCAGCGATGCGAAAGCCATATGCTCGCCCATCCCCCAGTCAACCGGTGTATCGCCGCGGCCCATCGCCGCGCGGTCTGCATACACTTTCTTGACCAACTGGTGCGGCGTCACCCCGTCCGGAATCGTCGTCAAACGGGCGGACAAGCGCTTCCACTCCGACAGCGAGATGCCGGTCTCGCCGGCGTCGGTCCACTTGCGGTTGAGATAGGGCGCCCAGTCGACCGCATACTTGCTTTTAAAGTTGGTCAGCACCGGGTCAAAGGTGTTCTTGCCGGCATCAAGCGCCGCGCGATTTGCCTTCACCATGGCATCGCCGAGTTCCGCACCGAAACCCTGCGCGGCAAGCCGGTCGGCGTACAGGCGTCGCGTCCCAGGGTGCACGGCAATCTTCTTGTACATCAGCGGCTGCGTCAGCGCCGGTGTGTCCTGTTCATTGTGGCCCAGCTTGCGGAAACAGATGATGTCGACCACCACGTCTTTCTGAAACTCCATGCGGTAGTCAAGCGCTATTTGGGTCGCGAGCACCACCGCCTCCGGGTCGTCGCCGTTCACATGCAACACCGGCGCGTCGATCATTTTCACGACGTCGGTGCAGTACAGCGTCGAGCGGCTGTCGCGCGGGTCGCTGGTGGTAAAGCCGATTTGGTTGTTAATCACAATATGCACCGTTCCGCCGGTCGTGTAACCGCGGGTCTCGGCCAGGGCAAGTGTCTCCATCACGACGCCTTGCCCGGCGAATGCTGCATCGCCATGCACCAGCACCGGTAGCACCTGCTTGCCTTTGGGGTCGGCGCGGCGGTCCATGCGCGCGCGCACCGAGCCCTCGACGACCGGATTGACGATCTCCAGATGCGAGGGATTGAAGGCCAGCGTCAAATGCACCGGCCCGCCTGGGGTAGACACGTCGGAACTGAAGCCCTGGTGGTACTTCACGTCGCCGCTGGGAAGTTCCTCCGGCGCCGTGTGGTCGAATTCCGCGAACAAATCTGCCGGCAACTTGCCCAAGGAATTCACCAGCACATTGAGGCGGCCTCGGTGGGCCATGCCGATCACGATCTCCTGCAGTCCAATGCTGCCGCCGCGCTGAATCAGCTCGTCCATGGATGCGATGAAGCTTTCCCCACCCTCCAGTGAGAAGCGCTTCTGACCAACGTATTTGGTGTGCAAGAAGCGCTCCAGTCCCTCAGCGGCTGTCAGCCGGTCCAGGATATGGCGCTTCTTGTCCGCGTTGAAATTGGGCTTGCTGCGGATGCTCTCGAGCTTTTGCTGCCACCAGCGTTTTTGCGCCTGGTCGGTGATGTACATGTACTCGGCGCCGATGGTTCCGCAATAGGTCTCGCGTAGCGCGTTCATCAGGTCGCGCAGGCTCATGGTGGCACGACCGAAGAAGGTGTTACCGGTGTCGAACACCGCTTCCTGGTCGGCGTCACTAAAGCCGTAGAAAGCACTCTCGAGCTCGGGGATGGGCGCCCGCTCCACCCGTTTGAGTGGATCCAGATCGGCCCAGCGCGCGCCGACATTGCGGTAGGCGGCGATCAACTGCTGGACCGCCGTTCGCTTGCGGCCCATTTCCGCGTCTGAACTCGCCACCACTACCCGGGTTCCGCCGCGCTTGGCGCGCTCGGCAAAGGCATTCACCACCGGCAGGTGCGGAACGTCCTTGGTCTGGCTACCGTCGGAGGCCGGCACATGCTGCAACGCGTCGAAATAGTCGCGCCAGGAGTCCGGAACACTGCCGGGATGGGAGAGGTAGTTTTCGTACATCTCCTCGACATAGGGCGCGTTGCCGCCAAAGAGATGGGTGTTGCCTCGGTAGGCGTGATAAACCGATGCCGGAGTGCTTCCGGGTAAGGTGTTCTGGCTCATGGTGCGCTTAACTCCGTTCCCCTGCAGGGAACATTAGCCGGTCTTAGCTTGTTGATCAACCTTCCGCGACACGGCTGGACCGGTTGGCGGATGCGACTGTGGCAGTGGAAGGGCCTAGTACCTCTGCATTGTGCCACCTCGCGCAGACGCGACGCTTTACAGAAAGGGGCCCGGCGCTGCGGTCCCCCATCCGCCTATTCTTGAAGCAGATCCCGAATCTGCTGCAGCGCCGATGGATCCTCCATCGTCGTTAGGTCCCCGGCGTCGCGGCCCTC
>CAISIP010000214.1 GCA_903885415.1 uncultured beta proteobacterium | reverse complement strand
TTTCATCGCATCCGGTCATGGCGGTCACCGAGCCCTTGCCGATGTTCATGGACCTGAGTCTGGGCGTTGAAGGTGGCGGCATCTACGCACGCCAGGCACCGCGCGGAAATTGCGTGATCGGCGGCTCGCGCGGCTACGCGATTGACGCCGAGCGCGCACGACCGAGCCGCGATGCGATCAGCCTGGTGCTGGAGCGCACCGTTGAACTGCTGCCGGCGCTGGGCCACGCCCACATCATCCGCAGTTGGAGCGGGACCGAGGGTTACCTTCCCGACCATGAGCCTGTGGTCGGTTTCAGCACCACCACACCCGGTCTGATCCACGGCTTTGGCTTTGCCGGCGCTGGCTTTCAGATCGGCCCGGCCGTCGGCGAGGTGCTGGCCGACCTGGTGCGCGACGGGGCAAGCGCAACGCCGATCAGCGCATTTTCAATAGCGCGCTTTGCGCGGCAGGATCCGCAGTCCGGCGCGCGCCGCCAACACCCGGTCGACGCCCTCGCGGACCCCATTGCTTTTCACGTGCCTTCCCCTGCCAACTCAACCTAAAGGAGATCTTTATGCAACGCAAAACTTCCCAGTGCAGTCCTGCGCGACGCACCCTACTCGGCGCAGCGCTCGTCGCCACCGCCCTGGCGTCCGGCAACGCCGCGGCACAAACCAAGACGCTGTACATCGGCATGAATGGCGGACTGATGGAAAAAACCTGGGCCGAACACATCTTTCCGGCTTTCGAGAAGGCCAACAATGCCAAGGTCGTCGTCGTGCCTGGCACCTCGTCCGAGATCCTGGCCAAGGCGCAGGCCAACAAGGACAAGCCCCAGATGCATGTGATGTTCCTGGACGACGGCGTGATGGCGCGCGCTGTGGGCATGGGGCTGTGCGAAAAGATGAAGCCCAGCGCAGCCCTTGACCAAGTATTCCCGACGGCCCGCTTCAAGGGGGACATGGCGACCGGTGTGACCATGGGCATGACCGGCCTTGCCTACAACAAGAAGATGTATGCCGACAAAGGCTGGGCGGCGCCTACTTCCTGGATGGACATGGCGGACCCGAAACTCAAGGGCAAAGTGGTGTTCCAGTCGGTGTCGTCGTCGTCCTTCGGACTGCACGGCTTCCTGATGTTCAACCGCATCAAGGGCGGCACCGAGAGGAACGTCGAGCCCGGTTTCAACGGCTGGAAGACCAGCATCGGGCCGAACGTGCTCGAGTACATACCGAGTTCGGCCAAGCTGGCTGAAATGATGCAGACCGGCGAGGCGGCGATTGCGCCGCTGACCCCGACCTCGGTAGCTAATCTCAAAAAGAAGGGCATCCCGGTCGAATACGCGCAGCCCAAAGAAGGCTCGGTGGTGCTGATGGTCGCCGAATGCGTGATCGCCAACAACAGTGAACCGGCGCTCGCGCAAAAGCTTGCCGAGCACCTGCTTGGCGCGGATGCGCAAGCGGCGGGCTTGCTGCACGGCAACGAGATTCCGTCCAACCCGAAGGCGCAGGCGAACGACGCCGAGTCCAAAGCGGCGCTGGCGCAGTTTGCCGACTTCATGAAGACAGCGGTGGTACTCGACTGGGACGCGGTGAATGAGGGCCGGCCGGCCTGGAACGCGCGCTGGAACCGGCTGATCGAACGCTAGAAAGCACGGCATGGCATACCGCAAGGAGGTACTGGCCCTTTTCAAGGCCATGGGGCTTGAGGAGCCCGCCGGCGGTCCATCGGGGCTGACGGTTCACACGCCGATTGACGGCAGCGTCCTAGCGCGCGTCGCGCTCAGCAGCGGTGCGCAAACGGGCGCTGCGGTGATGCGCGCGAACGCGCGTTTTGCCAGCTGGCGCGATGTGCCAGCGCCCAAGCGCGGCGAACTGGTACGCGCCTTCGGCGAGGCGGTGCGCCGGCACAAGCAAGCGCTGGGCCGGCTCATCACGCTGGAGACCGGCAAGATCGTCCAGGAGGGCCTGGGCGAAGTGCAGGAGGTGGTGGACATCTGCGAATTCGCGGTTGGCCTGTCGCGCCAGTTGTACGGGCTGAGCATCGCCAGCGAGCGGCCCGAGCACAAGTTGCTCGAAACTTGGCATCCGTTGGGCGTCGTCGGCGTCATTTCGGCCTTCAATTTCCCGATGGCGGTCTTCTCCTGGAACGCCGCGCTGGCACTGGTGTGTGGCAATACGCTGGTCTGGAAACCGTCTGAAAAAGCTCCCCTGTCGGCCATCGCGCTGCACGGCCTGCTGCTGCAAGCGGCGCGCGACCTGGGCATCGACACGACCGGACTGGCCGAACTGCTGATCGGCGAACGCGCCGCCGGCGAAGCCTTGGTTGAGAACCCGCTGATCCGGCTCGTCAGCGCCACCGGCTCCACCGCGATGGGCCGTGCGGTAGGCGTCGCCTGCGCCGCGCAATTCAAACGCGCACTGCTGGAACTCGGCGGCAACAACGCCGCCATCGTCTGCCCGTCGGCAAATCTGGAACTGGTGGTGCGGGCGGCGGCCTTTGCGGCGGCCGGAACCGCCGGTCAGCGCTGCACCAGCCTGCGCCGGCTGATCGTCCACCGTTCGGTCTACCCGGCGCTGGTGCAGTCGCTGCTACGGGTATTCGAACGCCTTCCAGTAGGTGACCCGATGCACGATTCGACGCTGGTCGGGCCGGTCATTGACCGGCACGCCTTCGAAAGCATGCAGGCGGCGCTAGCCCAGGCCCGCGCAAAAGGTGCAAAAGTTCACTTCGGTGCCCGCGAGGCGGTCACCAACGAGGCGGCCTACTATGTGCGCCCAGCCATCGTGGAATTTGCAACGCAGTGCGGACCGATGCTCCAGGAGACTTTTGCGCCGATCCTGTATCTGGTTCCCTATGACGACTTCGATGAAGCGATCGCGCTGAACAACGCAGTCGCACATGGCCTCTCGTCGGCGGTCTTCACGCAGAATCTGCGTGAGGCCGAATTGTTCACGTCGGCACGCGGCTCTGACTGCGGCATAGCCAATGTCAATATCGGGACCAGCGGGGCTGAAATCGGCGGCGCTTTTGGCGGCGAGAAAGAGACCGGCGGCGGACGCGAGTCGGGCTCGGACGCCTGGAAAGCTTATATGCGCCGTGCGACCAACACCGTCAACTACGGCAGCACGCTGCCGCTGGCGCAGGGAATCCGCTTCGAGGTGTAGCGCCCTGCTCTTGCCGGGTGGTGGAATTCATGCCTCGCGCACATCGGCGACGCTCTGGCTGCCGAAATCAGCGCGTGCCAGATAGGCCAGCACCCGCGCAGCGGCAGCGTCCGGCGAGGTCAGCGCACCGGTCTCTTTCATGCGCACAAAGCCGGAATGCTCGGGAAAGCCTGCCGGGTCGCCCGCGCGCAGGTCGGCTTGCATGTCGGTGTCGATCACGCCGGGCGCCAGCGATACGACGCGCGCGCCGTTGGCGTGCAGTGCCTCATCGAGCGCGACACAACGGCTGAAGTGGTCCATGCCGGCCTTGGCCGCGCAGTAGATTGCGGCGCCCGCCGCCGGCCGGCGCGCGAGCCCCGACGAGATATTCAGGATTTTTCGCGGCAGGCGCCAGTCGCGGGTCGCGCTGAGGAAGGCCGCGCTGAGCTGCATCGGCGCCTCCAGTCCGACGCGCAATGCACTCGCCATACCATGGCAGTCGCTGGGGTCGATGGGGCCCACCCGCCCGATGACGCCCGCGTTGTTGATCAGCGTCGCGCTGACGAGTTCGCGGGGATCGCACGCCAAAAGCCAGGCTTGCAAGCGCGCAGCCACCGGCGCCGGGTCGGCCAGGTCGGCGCTCCACGCGATCAGGTCGGCACCGCGCTGCTGCGCCAGTTGCACCAAAGCGGGCGAGGCGGTGCGCGAAATGCACAACAGCAGCGCGTCGGCTGCACACAACTGCCCGGCCATCGCCAGGCCCATTCCGCGCGAGGCGCCGGTAAGAATTGTTAGGTGTCGCATGGTGTATTCCTTTGCCCGCGATTGTGCCGCGTCGCGCCGGGCCCGGCTGCGCTTAGCTGGCATGCCGCGCGCAAGGGACAATAGGCCGCATGAAAGCACCCCCACGGCTCCAATCCCTGATAGCAGAGGGTCTGATCGACAGCGTCGTTCGACAACTCATGAGCGGCAAGGAGGCGATGGTCTATGTGGTGCGCTGCGGCGACGAAACCCGATGCGCCAAAATCTACAAGGAGGCGACGCAGCGCAGCTTCAGGCAGGCGGTGGACTACACCGAAAACCGCAAGGTCAAGAACTCGCGCATGGCGCGCGCCATGGCCAAGGGCACGCGCTTCGGCCGCCAGGCGCAGGAAGCAGCCTGGCAAAGCGCCGAGGTGGACGCGCTGTACCGACTGGCCAACGCCGGCGTGCGCGTTCCCACGCCTTACCATTTTCATGAAGGTGTGCTGCTGATGGAGCTGGTCACCGACGCCAGCGGCGACGCGGCCCCGCGCCTGAACGACCTGGAGTTCAGCCCCGACGAGGCGCGAGCACACCACGCCGCGCTGCTGGTCGAGGTGCTGCGCATGCTGTGCGCGGGGGTGGTGCACGGCGACTTGTCGGAGTTCAACATCCTGCTGTCGGCCGATGGGCCGGTCATCATCGACTTGCCACAGGCGCTTGACGCGGCGGGCAACAACCACGCCAAGCGCATGCTGCTGCGCGACGTCGCCAACCTGCGCGAGTTCTTCGGCCGCTTCGCGCCCGAGCTGCTGCAGACCGAATTTGGCCCAGAGATCTGGGAGCTGTACCAAAGCGGTAGCCTGCATCCCGAGACGGTTCTGACCGGGCGCTTCGTGCACCAAAGCGGGCCGGTCCATGTCGGCAACGTGCTGCGCGAGATCGACGACGCGCGGGCCGAAGACGCGGCACGAAGGCTGCGCATGCAAAGCGCGCGCTAGCGCCGGCACAAGCCGGCCCGGCAGGCGAAGCAAAGCTATAGTGCATGATGCACAGGGTTCAACCGCGTCGGGAGACAAAAATGCAGCTTCGCAAGGTTCTAGTAACCGGTCTTTTCACTGCGGCGTGTGCTTTGTGTGCCGCGCAGCCCGCCTGGCCTAGCCGCTCCATCACGATGATCGTCCCCTTCCCGCCCGGCGGACTGGCCGATCTGGTCGCGCGCCCGGTGGCCGAGGCGATGGCACGGGACCTGGGGCAGCCGGTGGTGATCGAGAACAAGCCCGGGGCGGGCGGCGGCATCGGCATGGCGGTGGCAGCCAAGGCCAGGCCCGACGGCTACACCGTCCTGATGGCGCTGTCGTCGCTGACGGTGATACCCGAGGCCGACGCGCTGGTGGGCCGCGCACCGATGTTCGCGCTGGCTGACCTGCGGCCGATCGCGCGCTTCACGGCAGATCCCACCGTGCTTGCGGTACGCGTCGACGCGCCATGGAAAAGCGTGCAGGACTTTGTTGACGACGCCAGGAAGCGACCCGGCGCCATCAACTACGGGTCCTCGGGCAACTACGGAACCATGCATGTGCCGATGGAAGTGCTGGCGCAGGCTGCGGGTCTGAAGATGACGCACATTCCTTTCACCGGTGCCGGCCCGGCGGTCGTCGCGCTGCTCGGCGGGCAGATCGACGCCGTCTCCACCGGGCCGGTGACGGTGCTGCAGCACCTCAAGGCCGGCAAGCTGCGGGTTCTGGCGCACTGGGGCAACGCGCCGCTGGCGTCGATGCCCGATGTGCCGGGTCTCAAAGAGCGAGGCCTCGACGCCGAGTACGCACAGTGGTCGGGGCTGTTCGTCGCGCAGGCCACCCCCGAGCCGATCGCGCAGCGCCTGCGCGCTGCCGCGCGCTTTGCAGCGCAGGACGCCAAGGTGCGCGAAGTGATAAACAACGCGGGCAGCCCGGTGCTGTACCAGGACGCGACCGAGTTTGAAAAGTATGTGCAGGCAGACGCCCGCCGCATGGTCGACGTCGTCAAGCGTATCGGAAAACTGGAATGATTCGAAAGCCAATCACCAAAGGACACACCATGCCAACGAACGCCATGCGCCGGTTGCTGATCGGCGCCGCCGTGCTCGCTGCCGCCACAGCCGCCTGGGCGCAGTCCTACCCGTCGCGGCCGGTGAAGATCATTGTTCCCTTTGCCGCCGGCGGGCCAGCCGACAACTACGCGCGCTTCATGGCGCAGCGGTTGCAGGAGGCGCTGGGCCAGTCTTTCGTCGTCGACGACCGGCCCGGGGCCGGTTCGGTGATCGGAACCGACGTTGCCGCCAAGGCGCCGCCCGACGGGTACACGCTGCTGATGATGTCCAACACGCATACCGTCAACGAGACGCTGATACCGACCAAGCCCTTTGCGCTGATGCGCGACTTTGTCGCCATCGCGCCGATCAACTACTCGGACCTGGTGCTGGTGGCGCATCCTTCGCTGCCGGCCGCCAGCCTGAAGGACCTTATCAAGCTCGCGGCGGCGACGCCGGGCAAACTCAACTACGCGTCCAGCGGACCCGGTACGCCCTACCACATGGCGGGCGAGCTGTTCAAAAGCATGGCAGGCGTGTACTTGGTGCATATCCCTTACCGCGGCAGCTCGGGCGCGCGCACCGATGTCATCGGTGGGCAGGTCGACCTGATGTTTGATGCGGTGACGACGATGGCCGAACAGGCGCGCGCTGGAAAGGTCAGGGCGCTGGCCACCACTGGCCGCGCGCGCTCGGACGTGCTGCCCGACGTGCCGACCATGGCTGAAGCCGGCGTGCCAGGCTACGAGGCGACGATCTGGCTCGGCCTCATGGCGCCGCGAGGAACGCCCAAGGCGGTGGTCGACAAGCTCAACGAGGCGGTCTCGAAAATCGTCAACCAGCCGGAGGTGCGTCAGCTGTGGGCCAAGCAGGGAGCGGTGCCGATGGTGATGAGCCCCGAGGCCTTCGACAAGTACGCGCGCGACGACGTCGCCAAATGGGCCAATGTGATCAAGACGGCCGGCATCAAGGCCGATTGAGGCGCGGCGTCCGCCTTTCGGCCTGATCCGCGCGCAGCACACCATGGGGCGACCTGATCGCCCCATCCGACCCACGCACCCCCTTCTCGCGATGCCACCATCCCCTTCCAGGCCCAAGCTGTACCTGCTTGGCGGCGGCGCGGCGCAGGGGTTGGTCGCGCGGCTGCAGGAGCAGTTTGAGCGCAGCAGCGGCTGCACGATCCAAGCCACCTTTGGCGCCGTCGGCCTGATGAAGGACCGCCTGCTCGCGGGCGCGCCCTGCGATGTGTTGATCCTGACGCAGGCGCTGACCGCGCAACTCGAAGCCAGCGGCCATGTGGTGGCGCACAGCGGATGCGCGCTGGGCCGTGTGAAAACCGGTATCGCGGTCAAAGACGGCGCGCCCTGGCCCGCAGTCGACAGCCCGACGGCGCTCAAAGCGGCGCTGCTGGCGGCGCAGGGAATCTATTTCCCGGATCCGCAAAAAGCCACCGCTGGAATCCATTTCATGGGCGTTCTCAAGCGCATGGGCATTGCCGATGAACTGGCGCAGCGTCTGCATGTTTTTGCCAACGGCGCGACGGCGATGGCCGCCCTGGCGCAGGCGCCGGGCGAGCGCCTGATCGGCTGCACCCAGGTCACGGAAATTCTGTACACGCCCGGCGTGCGGCTGGTCGCACCGCTGCCAAGCGCATTCGAGCTGGCGACCGTCTACACCGCGGCGCTGTGCGCCAGCGCGCAGCAGGCGCGGCAAGCGGCTGAACTCATCGCACTATTGGGCAGCAACGGGGTCGCCGCGCTGCGCCAGCAGGCCGGCTTCGAGCCGACGTCTCCGTCCCAAGGCGCAGCAGGCGTTCAAGCGGGCGCGGTGACGCTTCCGACAAGGATATAGACCAGCCCCCCGCCCACCTTTCCCGATGCGCACACCGGGCCGAATTGGATATCAGCTGTCCCAGTCTCCGCCGCCGTCGCTGCTGGCAACCGCGTTGCTGTCGTCCCAGGAGCCGGAATCATTAACGCCAAAGTTCTGTCCGCCGAAGTCGTTGTTGCCGGCCACCGGCTGGTAATGGCCGCCAGCATTGCTGGCGTCTGCGCCAGGCGCCGGACGCTCGTCGTTCCCCATCAAGCTCTTGCCAATGGCCTGCGCGGCCATCACGCCTGCGCCCACCGCCAAGCCGGTCGCCAGGCCACCCATCACCCGCCCGCCAAGTCCGCTGCCGGGCTGCTGCCCATAACCACCCGGGCCATACCCAGGCTGCATTGGCCCGCCCCCAGCGCCGAAGCCCTGCGGACCACTGAGCCCACCCTGCGGCCCGGCCGGATTCGGATAGGCAGCCTGCTGCATCGGCATGCCACCGTAAGGGGCCTGCTGCAGGGCTGGCGCCGGTTTCCTGCGCATCATGAAGTAACCCAGCGCGAGCACCCCGGCGCCGACCGCTAGCACCATTGA
>CAISIP010000213.1 GCA_903885415.1 uncultured beta proteobacterium | reverse complement strand
TCCTCGAACAGTTCTGAGTGCGTGCCTGCACGCACGAAGATGATGGTGTTGCCCTCCAGCCGGTAGATCAGCAAGAAGTCGCCGCCGATATGGCACTCGCGGTAGTCCGCCCAGTCACCCTTGAAAGGGTGGTCAAGCCATTCAGGGCCCAGTCTGGAGGCTGATTTGACTTAAAACTTGTGGCCAAGCGCGGGTTACCATATACTTTGTTTAGTGTATATCAAATATGGAGTTTCATCATGCGAGTTTGCAAATGGGGAAATAGCCTGGCGGTTCGCTTGCCTGTGTCCTTGGTGCAAGAGTTAGGCATTGCCGACGGGGACGAGTTGCTGCTGCAACCGGCACCCCGGCAAGCGGCGCAGTCGGCCAGTGTCAGCGTGACCCGCCTGCCAGGGAAGTTGGAGCGCTTGCAGGCGGTGCGCCACTTGCGAGGGTCTTGGGGCGCAGACTTTGCCTTTGACCGCGACGAGGCCAACGCACGGTGAAGGCGTTTATCGACACCAATGTGCTTATTTATTGGGTGGACGACAGCGCACGGGCCGACGTGGTGGAGCAGTTGTTGGCGCAGCAGGCTGTTATCAGCGTGCAGGTGCTCAATGAGTTTGCCAATGTGCTGCGCAGAAAGCGCGCTATGGCGCTGCCAGATGTTGAGGTCCTTTGCACCACCTTGATCGACACCTGCGATGTGGTTGACTTAAGCGTTCGCACCCACCAAACGGCCCTGACCCTAATGGCTCGCTACAACTTGTCGGTGGTTGACGCCAACATAGTTGCCGCCGCAGTCCTGAGTGATTGCGCCGTTTTGTATTCTGAGGACATGCAGGACGGGCTCAACCTCAAAGTACCCGGGCCGGCAAGCGCCAACGCGCTGGCGATTCGCAACCCGTTTCGGGCTTGAACAGGCCCTCCGCGCAGCAATGCCTATAGCGCCAGGAAGAGGCGGTCCCTGTAGCGACTCAGGCGCGCAGCGCTGTGGGCCCTAGCTGACTGGAGTCTTGTGGTGTGTTGCCTACAAAATGTATCGTTTGTGAATCAAATATTTATAAAGTATGATAATCGATACATGGACAAGTCTTTTCACCTCCAAAAACTAGGGCAAGCCTTCAAAGCCATGCGCACTAACCGGGGCCTGACCCAAGAGGCGCTGGCGGCGTTGGCGGGTGTGACGCGCCTGAAGGTGATCGCCATGGAGGCCGGGCGCAGTTCGGTGGCTATGGAAAGCTATGCCAGGCTGGCGGGCGCACTGGGTGCGGAACTGACTTTGTCGCCCCGTACCCGGCCCACGCTGGATGAGCTGAAAGCCTTCCAATGAAGGCAGCCACGCACCTGCAGGTCAGCACGCCCCAAGGCGATGCGGGAGAGTTGACGCAGGAGCAAGGCCCGTTTTTGTTTGGCTACGGCCCAGCGTCTGCCGATGCGGCGGTCAGTCTGACCATGCCAGTACGCAAGGCGCAATATGCGCATGCCTCCTTGCACCCTATCTTTCAAATGAATTTGCCAGAGGGCTTTTTGCTGGAGGAGCTGCAAAACCGCCTGGCCAAAATCGTCAATCTGGAGCCTATGTTGCTGTTGGCCCTATCCAGCGGGCAAACCCCCATTGGCCGCGTGGCGGTGCGATCCGATTTTGTGAACCCGTTGGCGAGTGCACAGGGCAAGGCCATGTTCAAAGCGTGACATCTTCCAATTCATCCACAACGCTGCGCGAGGGGCTGTACCAGGCCAGCGCCATCGACTCGCAAAAGTAGTTCAATGGCCTACAATTTGCGCGAGGTGCATGACTATGAAAACGGTGCGTTTAAAACTTGACGCGGCGGTCCAGCCAATGCCGGGCGGCCGAGTGAATGTGCGCAAACTGGAGGGCACTTCTGAGGCGGACCTTAAGGCGCAACAGAAGATAGACGATGCCGCTGCCGCGGATGACGCGGCTCTGTTCGCGCAACGTGTCCGAAAGCGCCTCGGGCTGACGCAACTGGAGTTTTCGCGCCGCATTGATGTGTCGCTGGAAACGATACGCAACTGGGAGCAGGGTAAACGCAGCCCAACAGGAGCCGCAAGGGCCTTGCTCAGGGTGCTGGACAAGGCGCCTGCAGCTTCGCTCATGGCGTTGTTGTGAGACTCAGGTGCACCGGCAACTTGGCCGACGCGCAGCAGGCGAGGGTTTACACGCGAAGCCTCCAAGGCCTAAGGCGTAGTGCCTAAGGCGACAGCGCCTGCCCGATCATGTCGCGCAGTTCCTCGAGCGCCGAGCTACTGACGATGGCCTTGTGCAGGACCTGTAGCCCGGTGGGATCCTTGGCCCCCAACCATTGGCTTTGGATCAGCAACTCGAAGTGCCCGGCCAGGGCTTCGATAGGGCGGATGCTGAGGGTCTGGATGTAGTTGCCGGATTGAGAGAGTGTGCTGGTGTTCATGCGTGTTCCGATGAGGTTGAAGTTTTGGCTTGTTTCTGTCCGTTTGCTTGGCCTGGTCTATAGACGAGCCAGCCTTTCCCAGGGCCGATGCCCTGTTTCAAAATGCCCCCAGCGCGCAACCTCCACCAGGTCGTCGACCAGGAAGCACTCGCCGCTGCGCTGCAGCGTGAGGTCGACGCGGCTTGCCATCTGCTGCACCCGTTCCCGCGATAGCGGCTGATCGCTGGGCGTTGCGATGTCGAGCACGCGGGCCTCCCGGTCGCCCGGGTGCCAGTGCAGCGTGACGCGGGCCTCGCGGGCCAGACCGAGCTGCACCACCAGTTTGGCGAGCCTGCGCGCGTGCAAGCCACCGGCCCGGTCTGCCTTGAAGAAGTCTTTGCCCGACCAGGCGCCCCCGCCAATAGGAACCCGCGTGCCATAAGCATCCATCACCAGCTTCTTGCCCGACAGCCCGTTGTCGCCCTCAGGCCCGCCCACCTCGAAAGCGCCCGCACCGTTGACCGTTAATTGCTCGGGCAGATCGGTGCACAAGCCCGGCAGCAGGCCCGACAAAAGCCGCATTTCATCTGCCAGTGCCAGGCGCACCGCCCGGTGCAGCGCCACGTCGTCGGCGGCGCTGCGCTGCTGCAGCGAGCAGCTGAAAGACGCCAGCGACCAGGTGTCGGCGTGCTGGCGCACCAGCACCAGCACCTTGCCGTCGGGCCCCAGCGCCAGCGCGGGCAGCTCGGCGCGTAGCGCATGCAAGCGCCGTGCGAGCCGGCCCACCAGCCATTGCTCCACCGGCAGGTGGTTTGTGGGCACCAGGCTGTTGGCGTAGCCGATGCAAATCGCCTGGTCATCGGCCACCTCGCGAAACTCGGCCTCGCCGTCTTCCAGCGGGCCCAGGCACAGGTGCGGCTCGACGATCAGCTCCTGTGTGCCGGGGTACCAGTGGTCGTCGGCGCCGTCACCGTCACCGTCACCCAGGGCGCCGGCTTCGCCTTGTCCGTAGCCGGCGCTGCGGTACACACCCCGCACGATGTGCGCCACGTCGATGTCTTGCGCGCCGGTGCAGGCGATGCGCCCGGTGATGAAGACCCGGTTGCGGTGCACCGCCACCTCCACGCCCACCAGGGCCCGGGGCTCGCGCCGGCCGGCTTCGAGCACCAGCGCGTCGGCGATGGCGTC
>CAISIP010000212.1 GCA_903885415.1 uncultured beta proteobacterium | reverse complement strand
GTGGTCCCGATGTTCCATGTCAACGCCTGGGGGCTTCCGTATGCGGCTGCGATGACCGGCGCGAAGATGGTTTTCCCGGGCCCGGCGATGGACGGCAAGTCGATCTTCGAGCTGATCGAGTCCGAACAGGTCAGCTTTGCCGCCGGTGTTCCCACGGTCTGGCAGATGTTGCTGGGCCATATGCAGGCCAACGGGCTGCGGTTCTCGACGCTCAAGCGCACCGTGATCGGTGGATCGGCCTGCCCGCCGGCAATGATCACCCGCTTCAACGACGACTACGGCGTCGAGGTGTTGCACGCATGGGGAATGACCGAAATGTCGCCGGTGGGAACCGTTTGCACGCTGAAGAACAAGCATCTGGCGATGACCGCCGACGACAAGATGAAAGTCCGGCTGAAGCAGGGCCGTGGCATCTACGGCGTCGACATGAAGATCGTCGACGCCGACGGCAACGAGTTGCCCTGGGACGGAAGGTCCTTCGGCGACCTGCTGGTCAAGGGGCCGTGGATCATCAGCGACTACTTCAATTCCGACGGCGCCTCGCCGTTGGTGGGAGGGTGGTTTCCCACCGGAGACGTGGCGACCATCGACCCGGACGGCTACATGCAGATCACCGACCGCAGCAAGGACGTGATCAAGTCCGGTGGCGAGTGGATCAGTTCGATCGATGTCGAAAACATCGCTGTTGCGCACCCTGGCGTCGCGATGGCAGCGTGCGTCGGCGTGAAGCACCCGAAATGGGACGAGCGGCCGATCCTGGTGGTGGTGAAAAAGCCTGGCGCCGAGATTTCCCGCGAAGCGCTGATCGGGTTTTACCATGGCAAGATCGCGAAATGGCAGATCCCCGACGATGTGGTGTTCGTTGACGCGATTCCTTTGGGGGGAACCGGCAAGATGCAGAAAACCAAACTGCGCGCGATGCTCGCCGACTACGTGCTTCCGGGCGACTGATATCATGAAAAATCGGAACGACCGTACTTTTCCATCCCCTCACAATCCAAGATAAGGCAGGCATGACGGCTGAATACAAAGTCCACGGCGACGTGGCGTTCATCACCCTGAATAACCCGCCGGTCAACGGCTTGGGCTTGGCAACCCGACAGGCGATTGCCGCCGCGCTGAACCAGGCGCAGGACGATCCGGCTGTCCGAGCCATCGTCATCGCCGGGGCCGGACGCGCCTTTTCTGGCGGCGCCGACATCAAGGAGTTTGGCTCGAACAAATCGATGCAGGAGCCCAACCTGCCGAGCCTGATACGGGCTTTAGAGAACTGCGCAAAGCCGGTCGTGGCCGCGCTGCATTCGGTGGCGATGGGCGGCGGCCTGGAACTCGCGCTGGGCTGCCATTACCGGATCGCGGCGCCAGGCTGCAGCGTCGCGCTGCCCGAAGTCAAACTCGGACTGCTGCCCGGTGCGGGCGGCACACAGCGACTGCCGCGCGTGCTTGGCGTTGAAGCCGCGCTGAATATGATCGTCAGCGGCGAAGCGGTGAAGAGCGACATGCTGGCGTTGCTCCCGGGCCAAAAGCTGTTTGACACCATGGCGGCCTCGGCCGACTCGCTGCATGACGAAGCGCTGGCCTACGCACGCCTGGTGGCTGACAAAAGGCCTCTGCCGTTGGTGCGCAATCTGGCGTGCACGCACCCGCTGGGCGATGCCTATTTCCAGTTCGCCCGCAACATGGTGGGCGCGATGTCGAAGAATTTCCCCGCGCCGCTCAAGTGTGTCGACGCCGTGGAGGCCGCGACCCGGCAGGGCTTTGGCCAGGGTCTGGAAACCGAACGCGCCTTGTTCACCCATCTGATGGGGACCCCGGAGTCCAAGGCCTTGCGGCACCTGTTCGTGGCCGAGCGTGCCACCTCCAAGATAGCCGATGTTCCGCCGGATACCCCGCAGCGTCAGATCCAATCGGTCGCCGTCATCGGCGCCGGGACCATGGGTGGTGGGATCGCGATGAACTTCCTCAATGCGGGCATTGCGGTCACTATGCTTGAGATGAAGGCCGAGGCGCTGGAGCGTGGTGTGGCGACGATCCGCAAGAATTACGAATCGCAGGTGCAGCGTGGCAAGCTCAAGCCAGACAAGTACGAACAGCGCATGGCGCTGCTGCGAACCACGCTCGACTACGCCGACCT
>CAISIP010000211.1 GCA_903885415.1 uncultured beta proteobacterium | reverse complement strand
CGTCGAACCAGTCGAGCCAGCCTGGGGTCTTGGTGAATGCCATCAGTCGATATACCGCAAGCCGGCTTTTTCCAGCGGGCCACGCATGCCGTACATGTCCAGTCCCAGCACCCCTGCGGCGAGTTTGGCGCGTTTTTCGCCCTCGTTGGCCTCGCGCGCACCGGCAGCGTCGGCCACCTGCTGCGCCATCGCCGCCGGAACGACGACGACGCCGTCGTCATCACCGATCACCACGTCGCCGGGGTTCACCTGGGTCGCAGCGCAGACCACGCTGATGTTGACCGACCCCAAGGTGGCCTTGATGGTCCCCTTGGCGTGCACCGCCTTGGCAAAGACCGGGAAGGCCATCTCGGTCAGGTCCCTGACGTCGCGCACGCCGCCGTCGATCACCAGGCCGACCGCACCGCGTGCCCTAAACGAGGTTGCCAGCAGGTCGCCAAAAAAACCATCGGCGTTGTCCGAGGTGACCGCTGCCACCACCACATCGCCGCTTTGCAGTTGCTCGGCGACCACGTGCATCATCCAGTTATCGCCCGGATGCAGCAGCACAGTGACCGCCGGTCCGCAGACTTTGGCTCCGCCGAAAATCGGGCGGATGTAGGGCCTCATCAAGCCCACCCGGCCCATCGCTTCATGGATGGTCGCGACGCCGTAACGTGCCAGTTGCGCCACCGCGGCCTTGTCGGCCCGCACGATGTGGCGTCTGACTATTCCGAGTTCATTCAGGGCAGTTGCCATGGTTAGCGTCCTTGTTGCCGCAATGCGGCGTCGAGCCGCGGAAATACCCGCCGTGCGTTGCCTTCGTAGATTGCGAAGCGGTCGTCGGTGCTGAGAATTTTGGATGCCTCAATATAGCGCTTGGTATCGTCGTAATAGTGGCCGGTCTGCGGGTCGATGCCGCGCACCGCGCCGATCATCTCTGACGCGAACAGCACGTTGCGCACCGGAATCACGGTGTTGAGCAGGTCAATGCCGGGTTGGTGGTAGACGCAGGTGTCGAAGAATATGTTGTTGAGCAGATGCTCCTGCAGCAGCGGTTTTTTAAGCTCCTGCGCCAGGCCGCGAAAGCGGCCCCAGTGGTAGGGCACCGCGCCGCCTCCGTGCGGTATCAGAAAGCGCAGCGTCGGAAAGTCCTTGAACAGATCCGAGCTCAGGCACTGCATGAAGGCGGTCGTGTCGGCGTTGAGGTAATGGGCGCCCGTCGTGTGGAAGCAGCTGTTGCAGCTGGTCGACACATGGATCATCGCCGGTATGTCGTGCTCAACCATCTTTTCATAAACCGGGTACCAATGCCGGTCGCTCAGCGGCGGCGAGGTCCAGTGGCCGCCGCTGGGGTCCGGGTTGAGGTTGATTCCCACGTTGCCGTACTGCAGCACGCACCTTTCCAGCTCGGCGATGCAACTTGCGGGGTCAACCCCGGGCGACTGCGGCAGCATGGCGGCAGCAATGAAATTGTCCGGGAAAAGCTGCGATACCCGAAAACACAGCTCGTTGCAGATAGCGGCCCAGGTGGCGGACACCTGAAAGTCTCCGATATGGTGGGCCATGAAGCTCGCGCGCGGCGAAAAGATCGTGAGGTCGCAACCGCGCTCGCGCATCAACCTAAGCTGGTTGCTCTCGATGGACTCGCGCAGCTCGTCATCGCTGATGCGCAGCTCCGAGACGGCGGGCATCAGGCTGGCGTCCTGGATGCCAGCGATCTGGCGGTTGCGCCATGTTTCGAGCGACTTGGGCGCGGTCGTATAGTGACCGTGGCAGTCGATGATGATGGGCTGTTTCATGGAATCCTTGTCGTTGCGAAATAATTCAAGCGCCGGCCCAGACGGCGCTCGGGACCATGACCTCTCCGCGCATGATCAGCCGCGCGGTGCGCAGCAAAGCGGCGCGCGTGACCCGTTGGGGATTGGCCGGATCGATGCCGAGCTCGACGCTGAACTCGCCGGTTGGGTGCTCGACCGACACCACTTTCGGGTTGCCGGACGGCATCACGGCGATGCCCTCGGTCACCGAGCCATCAAGAACGCAGGCGGTGCCCACCGTCACCGCAGCCAGCACGCCAATAGCATCGTGGCATACATGGGGAATGAAGCTGCGGGTGCTGAGCGCGCCGCCGGCCAGCGGGCGCGATAGCAGCGTCATCTTGGGAAACGACTTCTTGCCGACGTCGCCCAGGCCCATCAACTGCCCCGTCTTCAGGCGCAGCGCTTCCAGGCGCCGCTTCAACCCGGTGTCGGCGTTGAGCTCGGCCACGCTCTCCTGGCCGGTGCACCCCAGATCCGACGCGCGCAGCATCACCAGTGGCATTCCGTTGTCGATGCAGGTCACGTCCAGCGTGAAGGCTTCCAAGCCCTGCGCAGGGTCGGCGTCGACCGTCACCCGGTCGCGCACCCTGCCCGTGGGCAGCAGACCGGCGCAGACCGAGCCGGCGGTATCCAGAAAATTGATGGTGATGGGCGCCGAAGCACCGGGTACGCCGTCGATCCGCGCATCGCCGTCGTAGCGCACCCGCCGACCACGCGGTGTCATCGGCGTTTGCACCGTCACGTCGCACTGCATGTCGGTGTTGAGCGTCAGGACCCGTACCGTCGTGGTGTCGCCCTGCGCCTGGATCAAACCGCGCTCGAGCGCGAACGGCAGCACCGCAGCGAGCATGTTGCCGCAGTTCGGCGTCGTGTCGACCGTGTCCTTGTCAGGCTGCAACTGTGCGAAAAGGAAGTCCAGCGCCACACCGGGTTTGCTGCCGATCGAGACGATGCCCACCTTGCTGGTCAGCGGATGTGCGCCGCCCAGCCCGTCGATCTGGCGTTTGTCAGGCGAACCCATCACCGCGAGCAGCACC
Source organism: uncultured beta proteobacterium (assembly GCA_903885415.1). Lineage (GTDB taxonomy): Bacteria > Pseudomonadota > Gammaproteobacteria > Burkholderiales > Burkholderiaceae_C > CAISIP01. The sequence continues at coordinate 12,281 of CAISIP010000211.1, read as the reverse complement.
CGGTTGCGGGTCGCCAGGTCCCCGGGCAGGTCGGAGGCCAGAAAGAACGGTCCTCGCGAGGTGCCGCCGCGCATGAACAGGGCAGGAATAGCAGTTTGCATGGGCCTATTGTGGCCTGTGGCGAAGAAAACCTGAGGGCCGCCCAGCCTCTAGCAGATATGCCGCTACGATATAGCCAGCGCCACGCTATTACAGTAGTGACAGACCCCCTCCCCCTCGCACCATGGACCTTAAGCAGATCGGATATTTCGTCCGTGTCGCCGAACTCGGTAGTTTCACCCGGGCGTCGGCCGCGCTGGGGATTGCGCAGCCGGCTCTAAGCCGCCAGGTGCGGCTGCTGGAGGTCGAACTGCGCCAGAGCCTGCTCACGCGCAACGGGCGCGGCGCCAGCCCCACCGAGGCCGGGCGTCTGTTGCTCGCCCACGGACGCGGCATCCTGCATCAGGTCGAGCGCGCCCGGGAAGAACTGGGCCGGGTGCGCGGCGCGCTCGCAGGACGCGTCGCGGTGGGACTGCCGCCCAGTCTTGCGCGGCTGCTGACCGTTCCGCTGACGCGCGCCTTTCGCGCGCAGATGCCCGACGCGACGATCTCGATCAGCGAGGGGCTATCGACCGCGATGCAGGAGTCGCTGGTCAATGGACGGCTCGACGTCGCCCTGCTCTACAACCTGCGCGCCGGTCCCGAACTCGACGCCGTGCCGCTGCAGCTGGAGGAACTGTTCCTGGTCCAGGCGCGAGGAGCCAGCCGGGCCGCCTCCAGGCCGATCGGGCTGCGTGCGGTCGCCAAACTGCCGCTGGTCATACCGAGCCGGCCCAACGCGATCCGCATGCAGGTCGAGTCGGAGCTCGCGGCCATCGGCTGCCGGCCCCTGATTGCGATGGAGATCGACGGCGTCTCGGCGATCCTCGATCTGGTCGCCGACGGCGCGGGCTACGCCATCCTGTCGCGCAACGCCGTCAAGAGCTCGGTCAAGCCGGCCTCCTACCTGCTGCGCAGCATCCGCGATCCGGCGCTGCGCATCCAGATCGCGCTGGCGTCGAGCGCGCAGCGCCCGGCCACGCTGACGCTGCAGGCGACGCAACAGTTGATACGCGACACCTTGGCGGCGCTGATGACGGGCCACTGAAGCGCCCTGCCGCGGCGCACTTCAGTGCACCGGCGGCGCGTGATCGCCCACGGTGACGCGCTTCATCAGGCGGCGCTGCGCGCCATCGAAGTCGTTGCGGGCGTGGATGGTGCAGCGGTTGTCCCATAGCAGGGTGTCGCCGGCTTTCCACGCGTGCTCATAGCGAAAACGCGGGTCTTCCACATGGTCGCAAATCTCGTCGAGCAATGCGCGGCTATCAGCGTCCGACAGGCCGTTGATGCGGTCGGTCATCAACCGACAGACATAGAGCGCCTTCTTGCCGCTCTCGGGAAGCGTTCGAACCACCGGGTGCACCGAGCTCGGGGTAAGCTCAGAAAGGGTCTTGGACTGCGCGTGCGTCTGACCGTACTCGTAGGTGTTGAGCGCGCTGAGCCCTTCCAGCCGCTTGCGGGTAGGCTCTGCCAGCGACTCCCAGGCCAGGCACATATTGGCAAACAGCGTTTCACCGCCGCGGTCGGGAACCTCGAGCGCATGCAGTACGCCAGCCTTGTTCGGAATTTTCTGGTGGATGCGGTCGAAATGAAAGGACAGTTCACCATCGGGCAAGGCGCCAACCTGCTCGCCGTTCTCTCGGATATTGGAGATCACCATGATCTCCGGGCGGATCGCCAACGGCGAGCGCCGGCGCGCCATCTCGATCGGTCCAAAGCACGCCGCGAAGGCGATCAGCGCCTCCTCGGACATCGGATGCCCGCGCAGCACCAGCACATGGTGGCGCAGCCAGCCCTGGTACAGCGCGCCCGCCTGCTCCGGCGTGATCGCGTGCGGGTTCAGTCCGATCACCTCGGCGCCCAGCGCATCGCCCAGTGGAATGAATTGCAAGGACATGGTGGTTCCGATCGGCCTATTTAGGGCCCTTGAGCAAAGCGCTGAACTCGGCCTCGCACTTCTCCATCTCCTCGCGCGGCGCCGCCGGGTCGAGGAACAGCACCTTGGCGCCCTTCATGGGGGTGGCCAGCTTGATGACCGGCGATAGGTAGTTCATCTTCACCATCAAAGGCTGCGCGTCGCTGATCATGTATTCATAGAACAGCAGGGCCGCATTGGGATGCGCCGGTCGCCTCGACACGCCGATGCCGTTGGAGCGGCCGATCAGCGGGTCCATCGCGAACCAGTCGACCGGTGCGCCGCTGCTGCGCGCTTGATCGACCATGTAGCTGTAGACCGTCAGCCCCAACCCAACCTCGCCGGAGACGACGATGTTGTTGAGCAGCGTATGGCCGTTGCGGACCGACCACCCGTTGCGGTCGACGATGTCGCGAAACAGCTTGGCGCCCTTGTCGCGGCCCAGGTGCTTGACCACGCCGCAGTACCACTCCTGGTCGTTGGCCTCGACGCCGAGCATGCCCTTCCAACGCGGGTGGAGCAGATCTTCGTAGGAACGGGGCAGGTCGGCCCTTTTGACCGCGTTGGTGTTGTACGCCTGAACGAAGACGCTGAGAAACTGCGGCGCCCAGCCCCGATGCGCCATCAGCGTTTCGGGCAACAGGTGGCGGTGGTGCTCGGACTCGACCTCCTGCAGCACCGCTTCGCGGTACAGGATTTCCATCTCCGGGCCCGATATGTCGACGGCGTCAAAGTCCCATCGCCCCGCACGCTTTTCAGCCAGCAGTCGCTGCACCACCTTGACCGTGGAAGCGCGCCAGGTGTTGACCTTGACGCCGTAGCGCTTCTCAAAGTCGGCGGCAAGTACCGCCATATCCTTCTCGGGAACCGAAGAGTAGAAGCTGACCGACCCCTCGCGTCTGGCGGCTTCGACCAGGCGCTGGTGCCGCGCCGGGTCGGCTCTGGCAGCGAGCTCGGCAAAGGACTGCGCCAGCGCCGACGGGCTTGCTGCGCCCAGCACGACAAGCGCTGCGGCTGCGAGCGCGCTGCGCAGCGTACAGCGCGGCGAAGCGCAGGCGCTTTTGGAAGGGATGCTCGAATGCGTCATGGGCCGGTGATCATACAATGTCGCGACAACCGTGGAACGCCGTTCCACACAGGAGAACGCATGGCTGGAAGGCTCGAAGGCAGGGTGGCAATCATCACAGGAGGCGGTCACGGCATAGGCAGGGCCTACGCCTTGCGGCTGGCGCACGAAGGCGCGAGCGTGGTCGTCGCCGAAATCGACGAGCGCGCCGCGCTGGCGGTCGCGCAGGAGTTGCAGTCCGCCGGTCACCAGGCGATCGGATTGCGCACCGACGTATCGGACAAGAACAGCGTCGAGCGCATGGCGCAGGCCGCCCTTGCGCGATTCGGCCGCATCGACGTGCTGGTCAACAACGCCGCCATCTTCGCCACCGTACCGATGTCGCGGGCCCCCTTTGACGAAATAACGGTCGACGAATGGGACCGGATGATGGGCGTGAACCTCAAGGGAACCTGGCTTGCCAGTTGCGCCGTGATACCGGTGATGCGTTCGCAGGGCTACGGCAAGATCATCAACATCAGCTCGGGTACCGCGCTCAAAGGCTCGCCGAGCAGGATCCATTATGTGAGCTCAAAGGCCGCCATCTTGGGCTTCACCAAGACGCTCGCCAACGAGGTCGGCCGCGACAACATCTGCGTCAACTGCGTCGCGCCGGGAAGCACGCTGTCGGAAGAGAACCCCGACGACGGTATCGTCAAGATGCGCACCGCAGCCACCGCGACGCGGGCGCTTAAGCGGGTGCAGACACCCGAAGACCTGACCGGTGCGATCGTCTTCTTCGCGTCCGCCGACAGCGACTTCATCACCGGCCAGACGCTGGTCGTCGACGGCGGCTCCTGCCTGCACTGACATGGCGCTGCAACTCGACGACCCCTTCGCGCTGCAGGTGCTGCAGACTGCCGAACAGGAGACCCAGGGCTGGAAAATGACCATCGGTGGAAAGTTTGTCGCCAGCCGCTCCGGCCGGACGATGGCGACGCTCAATCCCGCCTACGACCAGGAAATAACCCAGGTTCCCGCTGGCGATGCCCAGGACATCCAGGACGCTGTCGACGCGGGCAAGGCGGCATTCCCGGCCTGGAGCCGCCTGCATGTGGACGACCGGGTCCGGCATTGCAAACAGTTCGCCAGCGCGGTGCGCGAGCGCGCGCGCGCATTCGGCATGCTCGACGCGGTCGATAGCGGAAACCCTTTCTTGCCGATGGTTGACGACGCGCGCAAAGGCGCCGGACTGCACGACTTCTTCGGCGGCCTGGGCATGGAGATCAAGGGGGAAACGATTCCCACACCCGGCGGCGGGCTGGACTACACCCGGCCGCAGCCCTTCGGTGTGGTCGCGCGCATCATTCCCTACAACCACCCGATCTCTTTTGCCGCCGGCAAGATTGCACCGGCGCTGGTGGCGGGCAACACCGTCATCCTCAAGGCCGCTGACCAGACCCCGCTGTCGGCGCTGTGGATGGGCAAGCTGGCGCAGGAATTCTTTCCGCCGGGTGTGCTCAACATCGTGACCGGCGACGGACCGACCTGCGGCGGCGCGCTGGTCGCACACAAGGATGTCCGGCGCATCGCTTTCACCGGCAGCGTGCAGACCGGGCTGGCGATCACCCGAAGCGCTGGCATCAAGACGCTCTCGCTGGAGCTCGGCGGCAAGAACCCGTTGATCGTCTTTCCCGATGTCGACGTCGACAAGGCCGCCGCCGCCGCGGTTGCTGGAATGAACTTCACCGTATCGCAGGGCCAGTCCTGCGGCTCGAACTCGCGCGTGTTCGTCCACAGCGCGGTGCGCGAACGCTTCACCGATGCGGTGATGGCGCGTGCGGCGCGCATCGCGATCGGGCTGCCCGAGCAAGAGTCCACCCAGATGGGGCCGGTGATATCACGCCGGCATTACGACCGGGTGATGGGCTACATTCAGGGCGGCAAGGCCGAGGGCGCGCGTCTGTTGCGCGGCGGCGGGCACGCACCAGGAGACGCGCTGCGACAAGGCTATTTCATCGACGTCACCATCTTCGACCAGGTACGCCATGCGATGACTATCGCGCGCGACGAGATCTTCGGCCCGGTGATGGCGATACTGGAGTGGGACGATGAGGCCAGCATGCTCGAGCAAGTCAACGACAGCGACTACGGTCTGTGCGCCAACATCTGGACCAATGACATCTCGCGCGCGATGCGCTTGGCGGACGCGGTGGAGGCCGGCTATGTGTGGATCAACGGCCACGGCGGCAAGCGTTTCAAGGGCGCGCCTTTCGGCGGCTTCAAGGACAGCGGCATCGGCCGCGAGCATTCGATTGGGGAACTGATGAGTTACACCCAGATCAAGAACATCAATGTGGCTTACTGACATGCAATTTTCTGCCCGCTTGGCCCGGTTCTTGGCCGCAGCCTGCGCCGCGCTGTCACTTGGCGCGCTGGCGCAAACCACGATTCCCTCCGGTGGCGAGGCGCGCCAGCGCATCATTGAAGCCGCCAAAAAGGAAGCGTCACTGCTTTTCTACACCACCACGCCGACCGAATATGTGAAGGATCTGGTAGAGCCTTTCGAGAAGCAATACGGAATCAAGGTCCATGTCTGGCGCGCACGCTCCGAGGTCATCCTGCAGCGCGTCATCGGCGAGGCACGTGCGAACAAGCCGATCGTCGACGTCGTCCAGAGCATCGCACCGCCCATGGAAACGCTGCACCGCGAAGGTTTGCTGCTGCCTATCAGTTCGGCCATTCACAAGGATCTGGGAGCCGGAGCGGTCCCGGGGCACAGGGCTTGGGCTTCCACACTGCGCTACGTGTTCGTGCAAGCCTACAACACGACCAAGGTGGCGCGTGAGGAGCTACCCAAGACCTACACCGACCTGCTACACCCGCGATGGAAGGGTCGCCTGGGGATCGAGTCGTCGGATCACGAGTGGGTTAGCTCCATCATCAAGGACATGGGCGAAGACGCCGGCACCCGATTCTTCCGCGAACTCGTTCGCGGCAATGGTCTTTCGGTGCGAACAGGACACCCGCTGCTGCTCAACCTGACGGCGTCGGCCGAAGTCCCGCTGGCGCTGACCGTCTACCAGTACAGCGTCGAGCAGGCGAAGAAAAAGGGGTCGGCGATCGAATGGTTCGCCATTGAGCCAGCGGTGGCGATTGCCGACGGCATCGCGGTGGCCAGGAAAGCGCCGAGCCCGAATGCGGCACTGCTGTTTTACGAACATATGCTGGGGACCGAGTCGCAACGCACGGTGGCCCGGATCGGCTATGTGCCAACCAGCACCAAGGTCGATTCGCCCCTGACCGGCGTGCGGCTCAAGGTGCTGGAGGCCGGCGCACTGCTCGACGAGCAGGACAGCTCGCTGTCGCGCTTCGAGGCGCTGCTGCAAGGAAAGTGAGTCCGGCGTCCGGGCTGCAGTCCTTCAACTGGCGTCGTTCTTGTCGCTGCGGCGGCGATCATCCAGCAACCGGTCCGCGTAGTCCTGCCAGCGGGCCTCCTTGCCGATCCCGTTGAAAACGCCAGCCCGCGCCCGCTGTGCTACCCACTGCTGCTTGTCGGCGCTGGCCTCGGCCATGCAGGGTGCGAAACCGGCTTCGCGAACCGTGTTGACGGCTTCGACACAATGCGCCCCCGCCGCGTCCACTGCCGTTGCCGCCTGCTGCTTGGTAGCGGGTGAGGCAGAGTTCAGGTCCAGAAAGAATGCGCCTTTGCGCATATGCTTGGCCGCCTCCTGCGCCAGCAGGCCGCTGGCAAACACCTTGCCGACTTCGCCCTAACCCCGTTGCGCCAGATGCTCGATTGCAATGCTCATCGGTCGTAGTTTTGGAATTCGCTGTCGAACGATCACCCGGCTCTGGCGCCACCATGCGGGCCGATACGGCCGGCAGGCTGCGATCGGTGCACGGGCTGTCAGCTGCGCAGGTGCTGGTTCAAAAACGCCAGCGTGCGGTCCCAGGCCAGCTTGGCGGCTGCCGCGTCAAAGCGCGGGGTGGTGTCGTTGTTGAATCCGTGCTGGGTGCCCGCGTACTGGTGCGCGGTGTAGCGGGCGCCGGCGGCCTTAAGCCCGGCCTCGTAGGCCGGCCAGGCGGCATTGATGCGTTCGTCGATCCCGGCGAAGTGCAGCAACAAGGGCGCCTTGACCTGGGCGATTTCTGCGGCCGCAGGTGGCGATCCGTAAAAGGGAACTGCCGCAGCGAGCTCGGGCAGCCGCGCCGCCAGGGTATTGACCATGCCGCCTCCCCAGCAAAAACCGACCGCCCCCATCTTGCCGCTGCATTCGGGTCGCTTGCGGAGGAACGCGGCGGCAGCGACAAAATCCTCGCGGGTGCGCGCCTGATCGAGCTTGGCGAACAGGCCCACCGCCTGCTGCTCGTCGCCGGGATAGCCGCCCAATGGGGTTAGGGCGTCGGGGGCGAAAGCGACAAAGTTGTCCACCGCGAGCCTTCGCGCGATGTCCTCAATGTGCGGATTCAGTCCGCGGTTTTCATGGATCACCAAAACGCCCGGCAAGGGGCCGCTGGCGTTGGCAGGCATCGCCAGATAGCCCTTCATCGTTCCCGAGCCGCCAGCAGACGCATAGGAGACCGACTCGGTGCGGATGCGGCCATCCCCTTTTGGCAGCACCTGCGCGATGGAAAAGTCCGGCGACAGCGAAGCCAGCAGCATCGCCGCCGAGACGCCGCCCGCGGCGAACTTCTGCGCCTGCTGCAAAAAGCCGCGACGGTCGATACCCCCGTGCACATAGGCGTCAAACAAGATCAGCAACTCCTGGTCAAAGTCGGCAGCGGTCTTCGGTTGCATCTCGCGCATCCTCCCCAAAAAACCCCAAGGATAGCCGCAGTCGGCCCACTCCGGCTCCAGGATGGAAACCGACGGGGCCACTGCTATTGTTCAGGTAGCAAAATCACCCTACACTTGGGCCACAACAGAAATGGCAACAGCCAGGAGACAGACAAATGATCGCCAGGGACATGGCCGCCTTTAGCCAGCTGCTGAGCCTGCTGGAGGCGCGCTACGCCATCCGCGTCTTGTGGGCGCTCAAGGATGGACAAGCGCAAACTTTCAGGGCCTTACAGGACAGCATCGGCGGCATCACGCCCAATACGCTCAACACGCGGATCAAAGAACTACGCGCCGCCGGGCTGATGTCGCATGGCGGCAACGGCTATCTGATCAGCAATGCCGGAGCGGAACTACTCAAACGCATCAGCGGCTTGGCGGTTTTTGCCGTGCCGTGGGCGGCGATGCAAAACAAAAAGAAGGTGTGAACCATGGAAAAGTTGCTTCTGACAACCCGTATTTTGCCCGTCGACCATGCGCGTGCTGTGTTGGTCGGCAGGGTCTGGGTAGAAGGCCAGGGCGCGGTGCTGGTGCGGGTCCGCGAGGAATACCTCGAGGACATATCGCTGATCGCACCGACCTGCAGCCAACTGCTGGAAATGGCCGATGGGGTGGGCACGGTGCGCGAATTCGGCGGCCCACGCATCGGGCGCACCGATGAGGTTCTGGCCAACTCGGCCTTCGACCGGCGTGACCCCGCACTACCCTGGCTGATGGCTCCCTGCGACCTGCAGTCGATCAAGGCCGCGGGAGTGACCTTCGTCGCGTCGATGCTCGAGCGGGTGATCGAAGAGCAGGCACGCGGCGACGCCAGCCGCGCCGACGCGGTGCGCCGCTCGGTGGTGGCGGTCATCGGCGACAACCTGCGCAGCGTCAAGCCAGGATCCGCGCAGGCGGCCCAGCTCAAAAAGGTGCTGCTAGACCAGGGCGTCTGGTCGCAATACCTGGAAGTTGGCATCGGTGAAGACGCCGAAATCTTCACGAAATCGCAACCGATGAGCGCCGTCGGCTTGGGCGCCGAGATTGGTCTGCACCCCAAGAGCGTGTGGAACAACCCGGAACCCGAGGTGGTTCTGGCGGTCAACAGCCGTGGCGAGACCAAGGGCTGCGCGCTGGGTAACGACCTCAACCTGCGCGACTTCGAGGGCCGTAGCGCGCTGCTGCTGGGCAAGGCCAAGGACAACAACGCCTCGGCGGCCATTGGCCCCTTCATTCGTCTGTTCGACGAGCATTTCGGCATCGACGATGTGCGCCGGTGCGAGTTGGCGCTACAGGTGCGCAGCGAGGACGGAAGCTTCGAGATGAGCGGCTCCAGCCAGCTGTCGCAGATCAGCCGCGATCCGCTGAATCTGGTCGAACAGGCCATGGGCGAAGCCGACCGACGCACCCACCAGTATCCCGACGGCCTGATGCTCTACCTGGGCACCATGTTCGCGCCCACGCAGGACCGCAACGGGCCGGGTGAGGGCTTCACGCATGCACTGGGCGACCGGGTGTCGGTGTCGAGCCCCGGTCTCGGAATGCTGCTGAACCGCATCAACTATTGCGACCGCATCGCGCCCTGGACCTACGGCGCTGGCGCGCTGATGCGCGACCTGGCGCGACGCGGACTGCTGGCATAATCTGCGCTCTTGTGAAGCGCCATCCCCTGCGACTCAAGTGTCACATGGCCGCGGCGGCATCAACGCCCGCGCGGCTTACCCAGCGTCTTGTGCGAAAGTTCCCATGATTACTACCGAAAGCGGCCTGCAATACACCGACACCACCGTGGGCGAAGGCGAATTGGCGCAGGATGGCCAGCAGGTCACCGTCCATTACACCGGCTGGATCTACAAAGATGAGGCCCGCGGCGCCAAGTTCGACTCCAGCAAGGAAAGCCAGCGCCCCTTTTCCTTCTCGCTGGGCGCCGGGATGGTGATCCGGGGCTGGGATGAAGGCGTGGCAGGAATGAAGGTCGGCGGAGTCCGAACACTGCGAATTCCGCCCGCACTCGGCTACGGTGCGCGCGGTGCCGGCGGTGTGATTGGGCCCAACGCCACGCTGGAATTCGAGGTGGAGCTGCTCGAGGTTTCGGACTGAAACCCGGCTGACACAGCGCCGGTCGCCGTGCCGCCGCCCGACCGGTTGATGCCCGGCAGCACCCGGCGTCGGTCTTGAAACAGCGACAAACGCCCCAAGTTCCTCAGCTTCCCAGCTGATTTACCGTCCAAAGCATGTCTGACACCACCCCTTCAGAACCCAAGCCAGCCGCCGAGGCTTTCCACAGTACCGAGGAAATGCTCGCCTCGCATCCTGGGCTGGAGGTCGATTCCCTGAGCAAGACACAGACCGAGCTTGCTACGCTGCAGGCCAAGAGCGCCGAACTGGCTGACCAGTACCTGCGCGCCAAGGCCGACGCCGAAAATGCACGCCGGCGTGCCGACGACGAAATCTCCAAGGCGCGCAAGTTCGCCGTCGAAAACTTCGCCGACAGCATGCTGCCGGTAGTCGACAGCCTGGAGGCCGGCCTGCTGCTCAAGGAGGCCAGCCCGGAGCAGATACGCGAAGGGGCCGAGGCGACCCTGCGACAGCTGATCGCGGCGCTGGAGCGCAACAAGGTCATTGCCATCAACCCGGTAGCCGGAACCCGCTTCGACCCGCACCAGCACCAGGCGATTTCGGTCGTGCCTGCCGAGCTCGAGGCCAACAGCGTGGTCAGCGTCCTGCAAAAGGGCTATTCGATCGCCGAGCGGGTGCTGCGCCCGGCGCTGGTCACCGTCACGGCGGCGAAATAAGGCCCGTCCGCAGGCAGCCGCCGGCTGGCTCTTGAAAAGGGTGGTGTGATCCACACCTTTGATACAGCCTCAATTTGTCAATCAGGTCCGACCCTGCACACGCGAGTCCGGGCCATTCTTGGAGAAGAACATGGGAAGAATCATCGGCATTGACCTTGGAACGACCAACAGCTGCGTTTCCGTCATGGAGGGGAATACCCCCAGGGTGATCGAGAACTCCGAGGGCGCGCGCACGACGCCCTCGATCATCGCTTATCTGGAAGACGGAGAGGTGCTGGTCGGCGCGTCGGCAAAGCGCCAGGCGGTGACGAACCCGCGCAACACGCTGTACGCCGTCAAGCGCCTGATCGGCCGGAAGTTTGTCGAGAAGGAAGTCCAGAAGGACATCGCGCTGATGCCCTACAAGATTGTCGCCGCCGACAACGGCGACGCGTGGGTGGAGGTGCGTGGAAAGGCGATGGCGGCGCAGCAGGTGAGTGCCGATGTCCTGCGCAAGATGAAGAAGACCGCCGAAGACTACCTCGGTGAAGCCGTCACCGAGGCGGTGATCACGGTACCGGCCTATTTCAACGACGCCCAGCGTCAGGCGACCAAGGACGCCGGGCGGATCGCCGGACTTGATGTCAAGCGCATCATCAACGAACCCACCGCAGCGGCGCTGGCGTTCGGATTGGACAAGACCGAAAAGGGCGACCGCAAGATTGCGGTATATGACCTCGGTGGCGGAACTTTTGACGTGTCGATCATCGAGATAGCCGATGTCGACGGCGAAAAGCAGTTCGAAGTGCTGTCAACCAATGGCGACACCTTCCTGGGTGGCGAAGACTTCGACCAGCGGGTGATCGATTTCATCATCGCCGAATTCAAGAAGGATCAGGGCGTCGACCTGGGCAAAGATGTGCTGGCCTTACAGCGGCTGAAAGAGGCTGCCGAAAAAGCCAAGATCGAGCTTTCCAACAGCGCACAGACCGACATCAACCTGCCCTATGTGACGGCCGACGCATCGGGCCCGAAACACCTCAACATCAAGCTGACGCGCGCCAAGCTGGAGTCGCTGGTCGACGAACTGATTGAACGCACCATTGCGCCCTGCCGCACCGCGATCAAGGACGCCGGTGTGAATGTCGCCGACATCCACGACGTGATCCTGGTAGGGGGCATGACCCGCATGCCCAAGGTGCAGGAGAAGGTCAAGGAGTTTTTCGGGCGCGAACCGCGCAAGGACGTGAACCCGGACGAGGCGGTGGCCGTCGGCGCCGCGATCCAGGGTCAGGTACTCAGCGGCGACCGCAAGGACGTGCTGCTGCTCGACGTCACGCCGCTGTCGTTGGGAATCGAGACCCTGGGCGGCGTGATGACCAAGATGATCACCAAGAACACGACCATCCCGACCAAATTCGCACAGACCTTTTCGACCGCCGAAGACAACCAGCCCGCGGTGACGATCAAAGTGTTCCAGGGCGAACGGGAAATCGCCACCGGCAACAAGATGCTCGGCGAGTTCAACCTTGAAGGCATTCCGCCGGCCGCACGTGGCACACCGCAAATTGAAGTGTCTTTTGACATCGACGCGAATGGCATCTTGCACGTAGGCGCCAAAGACAAGGGTACGGGCAAGGAAAACAAGAT
>CAISIP010000210.1 GCA_903885415.1 uncultured beta proteobacterium | reverse complement strand
CCTGGGCGGAACGATCACGCTGAACTACGCGGCGATGGCGGCAGTGGTCGGTTGCGTGGTGCGCTCGGCGGCCCGCCACGGGTTCAGGCGCATATTTGTATTGAACGGGCACGGTGGCAACATCGCGGCGCTTGAGACCATCATTACCGAGCTGACAGTCGAACTGCAATTGCCTTTGGCCTGCGGAACCTATTGGCAGATGGCATCGGACGCCATCAAGAGCATTCTGGAACAGCAGAGCGCGGTGTTGCACGCCTGCGAGGCCGAGACCTCGATGTTGATGGCGCTTTCTCCGGAAACCGTGCTGCCACCGGGCCCGGATCTGGCAGCGCCGCTGGTTCCCGGCCTGTCGGCAATTGCGGGCGTGAACCCGGGCGTCTACCGCTGGCAGCAACTGCAGACGCGCTCGCCGCTGGGCCTGATCGGCCAGGCCTGGGCGGCTTCGCCAGAGAAAGGCCAGCGGCTCCTAGACGCCATATCCGGCGAAGTCGCTACCGCGTTGTCCAACCAGGTTTTGTGGGAAGCACCGATATAGCATGCAAAGAGATTCATCATGAGCACCACCGTTTTCAGCAATATCGATTGGCAGCGCAATGGCAAGCAGATAGGAACACTGCATCTACCCCATTCGCCCGACGACGACGCATGGGGCGTGATCCCCTACCCTGCGGCATCCATCAAGAACGGCGACGGGCCGGTCGTGGTGGTGTCTGGGGCGGTCCACGGCGACGAGTACGAGGGGCCGGTGGTGATAGCCGAACTCATTCGGCAAATCAAAACTGAGGATGTATGCGGCCAACTCGTACTGCTCCCGTCCTTCAACGCGCCAGCGATGCGCGCAGGCCGACGCACCTCGCCAATTGACCACCTGAATCTGAACCGGGTGTTTCCGGGTGATGACTTCGGAGCGCCAACGCAGCAGATTGCCCGCTATGTCGTCGAGCATATCTTGTCAAGAGCAGATTTCTATCTGGACCTGCACGCCGGGGGCCGCACCTTGTTCATCCAGCCTAGCGCGCATGTGGTGATGGCCGACGCCATGGATCCCGCCCTGATCAAAACCAACGCCCGGCTGGCCGAAGTGTTCGGCGTAGCCATCACCGTGCAAACCTCGAACATGGGAGACTACCGCACTTCGGCGGGCTACACCAGCATGAAAGGCATACCTACACTGGCTGCCGAAATGGGAATGGGCGGCTGGATGAGCGGCGCCTCGGTACAGGCGACCCGGGATGCCACCCGTCGATTTCTAAAGCACACCGGCGTGCTGCCGCAGTTGGACACGGTGGCGCCGCAGAAAACCCGATGGACCCGGATCCATGGCGGTGCAGCCTATGTGTTCGCACCCTTCGACGGCTATTTCGAGCGCCGCTTCGAGCTCGGCGACACGATCGCAGCGGGCCAACTCGCGGGACTGATGCACCAGCTGGCCCGACCCGAACTGGAACCCGAACCGGTGTTCTTCCAGTCCGCCGGCAGCCTCTATGCCCATGGGCTGGTCGGCCATGTCCGCGCCGGGCAGAACCTCGCCGTGCTAACCGAAGACGTACCGGCTCCCTGATGCCGGTGAGGTGGTGGTTGGGGGATCCGGGCCCCTTATTCCGCCTTGAAACCCGAGGCTTTGACTGGAGCCTCCCATCGCTTCAGGTGGGCCGCTTGCGCCGCCGTGAGATCGGCGGCGTTGGCGTAATTGGCTCCTAAACCAAATGCCTTGATCTTCTCCTGCACATCGGCCGACTTCAATGCATCGGCTACCGCACGATCAATACGCGCCACTACGTCGATCGGCATCCCCGCAGGACCGTGCAGATGCGCTTGGCCTGTACCGGGGCGCATAGGCCAAAGAACGCATCCAGCGCAGCGCTAAGAAGATTCCCCGGGGGCGCTGCCCCCCTCACTGCTACGCGACAGAATGTCGGCAATGCCCACGCTGAACCTGGCACCCGGTCGGCCGGTTTGAACACCACGCAATTGCCGGAGGCAAGCGCGGGTGCGATTTTCTAACTGGGGATGGCAATGGGAAAGTTCCAAGGCGTGATCACGCCGACCACGCCCTACTTGAGCTCATGGGGTTAAATTTCTTATCCCCACCTTGTGCCACCCCGCTCACAAGATCAGCGAGTCCACACCGAGGTGGCTTACGCCGGCCAATGCGATTTCAAAGTCTGCCAAGCCGTCACCGTTGACATCACCCGACAAAATATGTTTCACCGCGTCAAATCGCACCTGACCGGCCAGGTGCGTGAATCCGGTCGAGATGAACGTGAAGGCATCGTTGCTGGCGGTCCCGGCGATGGCGTCGATGGCAGTCAAATCAATCCGATCGGTGCCGGCCTTGAAGTCTTCAATCGTGTCCCGGTGTGAACCAACGACGCTGTCACTGAGAGTCAGGAACCTGAAGATGTCTGCGCCAGCACCGCCCGTTAGCTGGTCCTCGCCACCGCCACCGATCAAGACATCATTGCCTTTGCCACCATCGAATTCATTTTTCCCATCGTTTCCGATCAACACATTGGCAGTGTCATTGCCTTTGCCGTGCAAATGGCGCGACCCGGTCAGCGTCAGGTTTTCGGTGTACTTCGAGAGTTCGAAATCGACCCCTGCGCGAACGGTGTCGATCCCTTGCCCGGCGAACTCGATCACCCGGTCATTCTTGTTGTCAACCACATAGGTGTCGTCACCCAAGCCACCGACCATAACGTCGGCGCCGGCGGCGCCATCGATCCAGTCATTGCCGCTCGTGCCATGCAGGAAGTCGTTGCCCGAGCTGCCCAGGATCACACCAGGAACCGATACCGGGCTGACCGAGATCGTCACGCTGGCCGCCGCACTGTCGGCCAGACCATCGGTTGCAACGTAGCTGAGTGTCGCGGTGCCAGTGAAATTGGTGGCTGCGGTGAACGCGATCTGGGTGCCGACAATCTGGGCCGTCCCCTGTGCCGCATCAACCACCACCACGCTGCCTGCTTTGATCGAGAGTCCCGCATTGGCAAGCGCAGAACCGGTATTGTCAACGTCAAAATCATTGGCCAACACGTTGATCGAGACCGGGGTCTGCCCGGTGGTATTGGCGCTATCGGCAACTGCGGTGGGCGCGTCGTTGACCGCCGTTAGGTTGTAGCTTTGCGTGCCGCCTACGTTGCCACCATTGCTGTCGGTCACGTTGTAGGTGAGCGTGACCGCGCCATTAGAGTTAAGCGTCGGGGTGATGGTCCAGGATCCATCCAGGTTTTGAATCGCCGTGCCGTTGCTTGCGCCCAGGCTCGATACGCTCAGCACGTCGGTACTGTCCACATCGCTG
>CAISIP010000209.1 GCA_903885415.1 uncultured beta proteobacterium | reverse complement strand
GGATCATCAATGAAGTACGCGGCATCAACCGGGTGACCTACGACATATCGAGCAAGCCGCCGGCGACGATTGAGTGGGAGTAGTGATCCCAGGGTGCGGGGTTTCCACCGGGCGCGTGGGATGGGTCAGTAGCTGCACTGCGTGGTGACCAGCAGGGTGAAGCCGTCAAGCTGGAACTCGTGCATCAGATCGCGGCCGAACAGGGCGAGCCATTTGGCCTGCGCTGCGTAGGCAAGCGCTTCGCTGGATTGGGGGCAGTCGTATTGGATGGTGGCCAGGTGTTGCAGATGGTGAACCATCTCGTGGACCAGGACCGACAGCTGCGCCGCTGTACGGCCGTTCCAGTCCATCGGCAGCAGGATCGTTTTTGTCGACTTGTCGTAAACCGCCACTACCGCGCGTTGCCCCGGGGGGACGCGTGCCCTGTCTGGCGGCTTGTCCGACAGCAAGCCCGTGTGGCGGAAGGTGTTGATAGCCGCCGCGCTCGCCATCCGGATTTGCGGATAGTCATGGTTTTCTGGTAGCGGAAAATTACGCGACAGCCAGACGACAATGGCGCCCAGAAGCGCTGCAGTGGGCGGCGCGCCTCGCCGCGATTGATGTCGGGGAACGACAACCACCTCGTAGTCGGTCGAAGGTATCAGCACGGTCTGCCTACGTGGCGACGGGGGGGCGCTGGCGGACTCAGGCTGCCCGGCCAGTACGACCGAGGCCATCAACAGGCTCGAGAGAAACAAGAAACCCGCAGCGGGTCTGGCGAAATGGGGCATCGGGTGTTCCTATATTTTTTCGCTTTGCGCGTCGCCTGATAAGCGGCGTGCCGGCCCAGAGGGATTGGCTAGACTGAATGCGGCGCCTCAGGTCTGCCGACCGACGGATCATGCTGAGCGCAGGCGTTGCGCCGGCCTTGGAGTGCCGCTGCGCTAAAGTCGGCCCACCATGTACCTGCCTCCCCAATTCGACTCCGCCAACCCCGCGCATGCTGCACAGTTGATTCGCCAGCATCCGCTGGCGAGCCTGATCAGCAACGACGACGACGGTATGCCCTTCGTGTCGCTGCTGCCGCTGCACCTGGAGCAGCGCGGTGACACGATGGTCTTGCTGGGCCACTGCGCCAAGGCCAATCCGCATTGGCGTTACCTGCAGCAGCGGTCCGGCGCCGTCGTCAGTTTTCTGGGGCCACAGGCCTACATGTCGCCGCGCGTCTACCCCGATCTGGTGCGGGTGCCGACCTGGAATTACCTGGCCGTCGGCTGCACCGTGCAGGCAACGCTGGTGCAGGACACGGTGTCCAAGGACCGTTTGCTCAAGCACCTCATCGGCGACCACGACCCGGCCTACGCGCAGCAGTGGCGGGATCTGGGCGAGGAATACCAGCAGCGCATGATGGCTGGGATCGTGGCATTCGAGCTCTCGGTGACGCGACTGCAGTGCAAGCTCAAACTCAACCAGCACCGACCCGAGGCGCACCTGCGCCTGCGCGCTGCCTACGCGCAAGGCGGCGAGAACGAGCGTGCGCTCGGAGAGTGGATGGACCTGATTGGCATAGGGCATGGCGCGGCCCAGTGAGGCGCTGGCCCAAGACGCATCGCTGATGCGGCTGGCCCTGGAGCAGGCGCGCATGGCCGGCGCCGCGGGCGAGGTTCCGGTCGGAGCGGTCGTGGTGCGCGAAGGGCGGGTGATCGCCAGCGGCTTCAACCAGCCGGTGGCGCTGCACGACCCGAGCGCGCACGCCGAGATCATCGCGCTGCGCGCTGCGGCCAAGGCCCTGGGCAACTACCGGCTCGACGGCTGCACGCTGTACGTGACACTCGAGCCCTGTGCGATGTGCGCCGGAGCCATGCTGCATGCGCGCCTGGCCCGCGTGGTGTACGCAGCAAGCGACCCCAAGACCGGGGCCGCCGGCTCGGTGCTCGACCTGTTCGCCGAGTCCCGGCTGAACCACCAGACCGCCGTGCAGGGTGGGGTACTGAGGTGCGAGAGCGCCACCTTGCTGCAGGATTTTTTTTCCAACCGCCGTGAGGACAAACGTATGCACACCACCGCATTGCGTGAGGACGCGCTCAGGACCCCGGACAGCCGCTTCCAGGACCTGCCCGGTTACCCCTGGGAGCCGCACTACTTGGCCGACCTGCCGGCACTGTCGGGGCTGCGCATGCACTACCTCGACGAGGGCCCACGTGACGCGCCGTTGACCTGGCTGTGCCTGCACGGCAACCCGGCCTGGAGCTACCTGTACCGCAAGATGATCCCGGTGTTTGTTGCAGCAGGACATCGGGTGGTGGCGCCGGACATGATCGGCTTTGGCAGAAGCGACAAACCCAAGAAGGAGTCGGCCCACCGCTTCGGCTGGCACCGCCAGGTGCTGCTGGAACTGGTCGAGCACCTGGACCTGCAGCGCATCGCGCTGGTGGTGCAGGACTGGGGTGGCTTACTGGGTCTGACGATGCCGATGGCGGCGGTGTCACGCTACCGGGCGCTGCTGGCGATGAATACCGCGCTGGCCACCGGCGACGCGCCGCTGGGCCCGGGCTTTCTGGCATGGCGCGCGATGTGTGCGAAGAACCCGGAGTTCGACATTGCCCGGCTGTTTGCGCGCGGCAACCCGCAGATGGACGCAGACGAGTGCGCCGCCTATATGGCGCCTTATCCCGACAGCGGTCACCGGGCGGCGACGCGCGCATTCGCGCCGATGGTGCCGGAATTCGAGGACTCGGACGGCGCTGCGCTGTCGCGTCAGGCCCGTGCGTTCTGGCAGCAGCAGTGGAGTGGCCGCAGCCTAATGGCCATTGGCGTGCAGGATCCGGTGTTGGGCGTGCCGGTGATGCGTGCGTTGCAGTCTGTCATCCGCGGCTGCCCGGAGCCGATGCTTGTCGAGCACGGCGGCCACTTCGTGCAGGAGCACGGCGAGGCGATCGCGCAGACCGCGCTGCGCGCCTTTGCTGCCTGAGCCTGCCAGCCCCAATGCGCCCACCGCCGACCCACCCCCGACAATAGGGCGCGCCGCCGTCGCGCCGGGACTGCGGGCGTGCGGCCTCCTTGCACGCATTGAACACTGAATTTTCCATGAGCCATATCTATGTGTATTCCCCCTCCAGCGCGCATCGCGATAAGGCGGCACTGCGCCGGGGCGTCGCCCGACTGGAGGCGCTGGGCCATACGGTGGAACTCGATCGCGATGCGCTGGCCACCGAGATGCGCTTTGCCGGCGACGACGCGATAAGGCTGGCGGCGATCCACCGCGCCGCCGCCAGTGGTGCCGACGTGGCGATGACGACGCGCGGCGGCTACGGACTGAGCCGCCTGCTCGGCGCTATCCGCTACAAGGCGATTGCCAAGGCGATTGAGCGCGGAACCCAGTTCGTCGGGCTCAGCGACTTCACGGCATTGCAGAGCGCTTTGCTGGCGAAAACCGGTGCCGTGAGCTGGATGGGGCCTGCCGTCGAGACGGACTTTGGCGTGGTCGATGCGCCTGACGAGATCATGCAGGCCTGCTTTGACGATCTGCTGCGCGCTCAGGGTGAGGGCGCCGGTTGGCGGCTTCCCGCCGTGCGCCCCCCCAAGGCGCCCAAGGCCAGCGCCGAAGGCGCAGAACATGCGCTCGCGGCACCCAGGGAACCCAGATCGGTGCGCGGCGCGACGCTGTGGGGCGGGAACCTGAGCGTGCTGTGCTCGCTGATGGGAACGCCCTACTTTCCGCAGGTGCGCGGCGGCGTACTGGT
>CAISIP010000208.1 GCA_903885415.1 uncultured beta proteobacterium | reverse complement strand
CCCGGCTGGAAAGGAACCTCTAAGTTCGACTGGATTGCCATACGCCATGCGTCGAAGTTCCGCGACCTGTGCCTGACCTTTGGCTACAACACCGCCATCTTCAACACCTTGCAGCGGGTCAAGGGCATACCGAACGTGATCAACATGGACGGCATCGAGTGGTCGCGCGCGCGCTGGGGCTTTGCCAAGCAGGCCATTCTGTACATCAACGAGCGCATCGCCTGCTACGTGGGAAACCACCTGATAGCGGATCATCCCGAGATAGAAAAACACCTGCGCACGCGTGCGCACCCGCGCAAGATCACCACGCTGACCTATGGTGCCGATCCGGTGGTCAACCCGCCGCCCGCGCCGGTGCAGCGCCTGGGGCTGGAGCCAGGCCGCTACCTGTCACTGATAGCGCGGCCTATTTCTGAGAACTCGATTCTGGAAATGGTGCGCGGCTTTTCCAGCAAGCTCCGCGACATGAAGCTGGCCATCCTGGGCAGCTTTGAGCCCCAAGCCAACGCGTACCACCGACAGGTCATGGACGCGGCGGGCCCCGAAGTGGTCTTCCTCGGCGCCATCTACGACAAGCAGGTCGTGCAGGCGCTGCGTTTCCATAGCTTCGCCTATGTGCACGGCCACACGGTAGGTGGCACTAACCCCTCGCTGGTGGAGGCGTTGGCCGCTGGCAACGCGGTGATCGCCCACGACAACCCCTACAACCGCTGGGTGGTACAGGAAGGGGCGGTGTTCTTCAACGATGCGGGCTCCTTCTCGGAACGGCTGGGCATGCTGATGGGGGCGCCCACCCGCGTGGCCAGCATGCGCCAGGCGAGTTTGAGCCGCTATGCGCAAGAGTTCACCTGGGACCACGTGGCGGGACAGTATGAGCGCCTATTGCTGCGCTACCTTCCCAAGCTTTAGCCTTATGCCAAGACTTTTTCAGCTGTCGACGGGACTGCGGCAGGTATTGCGTAACGCCGGATGGATCATGGGCGAACAGGTCATCCGCATGTTGGCCGGCATGTTTGTCGGCATTTGGATCGCACGCCACCTCGGTCCATCGGACTACGGTTTGCTCAACTACAGCCAGGCGCTGACGGGCCTTCTGGCTGTCGTAGCTGCGCTCGGTTTCAATCGCATGGTGGTACGTGAACTTGTGGAGCATCAGGGGAAACCAGACCGTCAGGCAGCGATCGTCACTACCGTTTTTGCCTTCAGATTCACCTCTGCGGTCATCCTATATTTATCGGCCATTTCGTTGTCCGGCCTGACGCAGAACGACCACCATACGCTTGTCGTGACACTCGTGGGCATCTCGATTGTTGCTTCTCCGTTCGACTGTGTCGACCACTATTTCCAGTCGCAAAGCCGTTCGCGGATCGCCGCACTTGCCCGGAGTTCGGCTTTTTTTCTCACTACCGGGGTGAAGCTGGCCATGCTAATGGCGGACGCTGGATTGCAAGCCTTTGCCGCCGCAATAGCACTCGAATACGCAATGAACGCGGTGTCTTTGTTCTGGGCGTATCAGCGGTATGGCCTGACGATCCGCGCGCGGCCCGAATGGCGCTTGGGCCTTGGATTCTTGCGCGAAACCTGGCCGGATATTTTCGCGGCGTTCAGCGTGCTGTTTTTTATGCGCTCCGGGCAATTGATGCTCGAATCCATGCGCGGCGCAGGCGATGTCGGTATCTATGCCGCCGCTACCCGACTGTCCGAAGCGTGGAACTTCATTCCAGTAAGCTTGGCGGCTTCGGCATTTCCAAAAATTGTCCAGAGTCGATCGAACACGGCTCTGTACTATGCGCAAATCAGCCGACTCATGATCGCGCTGGTAGCAATTGCATATCTTGCCGGCATCTCCGCGACTCTTTTATCAGAGCCTTTGGTGATGATGCTATACGGCAAGTCCTATGGCGCAGCGGCGCCCGTGCTCAGTATTCATATCTGGTGCGGCTTGCTGGTCGGATTCGGAACCGTGTCCGGCAGTTGGCTTCTGGCTGAACGTAAATTGATGCTCAGCCTACAGCGCAGCCTCCTCGGCCTGGTTGTCAGTATCGCGCTGAATCTCATCCTGATTCCCCCCTTCGGGCCGATCGGTGCGGCCTGGTCCACATTGATTGCGATGACAAGCGCCTACTACCTGTTTGACCTAGTACAGCCATCCACGCGACACATGTTCCGGATCAAAACGCGCGCGCTCTTTTTCATCAGGTCACCAGGTTGAACGGATGGTCTATGCCAATCTTATATCCCTCTTCTTATTCCGCCGAAAACCAAACCATGAATAGAGCAGCGCACATGAAATGCTATGTATGCAATGAAACCATAACGCCTTTGCTCATCATGAAAAACTTGAGGAACGACTGGGACATAAAGCGCTGCCCGGCTTGTGACCTGACCTTCGTCGATCCTCAGCCAGATTCCGCGACGATTTCAGCGTACTACAACGGCATGTACTACGAGCTTACGGACACATATGACGCAACCAAAATGGCAAGCATACGGGTAGCGATCCATCGCTATGTTGCCTCGTTGAAAAAATACACCAAAGTCCATGGTCATCCCACGCTTCTGGATGTCGGCGGCGGCCTGGGCTACTACGCAAAAGGCTTTTCAGAAGCCGGTTTTGCCGTCACGTTCTTGGAACAAGATCCAGTTTCAGTCAACTTTGCCAGGACCGTTCTGAAACTACCCCACATCATCGAAATGAGCGCCGATCAGTTCTTCAAGAACAACACTACAAAGTTCGACTTGATCTTCCTCAGGCACGTCATAGAGCACGCGCCGAATCCCGGTCTTCTGATACAGCAGGTCGAGAACTGTCTTCATGAGGGCGGGATTCTCGTCATAGAAACCGACAACAACGCCGGTATCGAGATCCTGTTCAGACCGGGAACGGCGAAGTTCTACCTCGCTCTCTATAAGAAATCGTTCGCGCCATCATCCTTCTTCTCGCTGCTGGCGAGAAGACCCTTCGCCGTGGATCCGCCTCGGCATCTATTTGGTTTCAGAATTTCCAACCTCTCGATGCTGCTGAAGCGAAATTCGCTATTCCCGCTTGAAAGCACCTGTTATCGGTTGGGTCACCCGGTTTACTGGGCCAATATGCCCTTGCCCAAGATGCGGGATATGGCGCTCAACCTGCGACACGGGAGGTTCAATAAGGTCATCGCAAGCATCGCCGATGTGGTGCTGACTCCGTTCCGTCGTTGTCTTGAGTATTTTGGATTGGCTTCTGGCATTTGCATCTACGCCGTGAAGCGTCAGGGTGTCAAGTAAGCAACCCAGCATCTGCCGTGGGCCTACTTAAACATGGTTCTGGCCTGGACTGCAAGGTCTAGGCGCCATCTTGCCTAGACGCATCGCAGCCGATAGTGCGCCTCCGATTT
>CAISIP010000207.1 GCA_903885415.1 uncultured beta proteobacterium | reverse complement strand
GCACGGAACCGTCTTTGCGGTGTTGGGCATCATGCAGTGGTTCTGGTACTCCAGCGAGCGGCGCAGGGAGCGCTTTGTGAAGATCTGCGAGGACCGGGACGTACAGCAACTGACGTTCGAGTCCTACATGAACAAGCAACTGGCACGCAAGAAGCCCATGGCACACGTGCGCATCTTTTTCAAGGACCTTGCCCATTTGCTCGGGATCGCCAAGGTGTGAATGAATTTTGATCTGCTGTCGGTAGCGACCGTCATTGCCAATATCGCCATTGCTTTCACTTTGCTGGAGGGTACGGCGCTGCTTCTTGTCCATCGCCTGACCGGGCATGGTCTGGAGCCGAAGGACTATCTGTTGAACCTGATGGCCGGCTTTTTCCTGATGCTGGCGCTTCGTGCTGGGCTGGGAGCGGTTTGGACCGCTGTCCCCTTGTTCCTGATCGCGGCGGGCGCCATGCATGGGTGTGATCTCGCGTTGCGTCTGCGTCGCAGAGTCCGCTGCGACGCAACCGATGCAGCATGGCCCGCGAAAAAGCGGTGAGCCTGTCGGACCCCGGTGTTTTCAGCTGTTTTGGGCGCGGGAACTGCGCCAGGCGCCTGCACCGGCAGTCTTTATGAAATCCTACAATTGACAAGTGAATTTGGAATTTTTCTTTGCAAGCTAGGGTTTACCAGATACTCACCGCCTTCGGGCATGCCTATACTTTTTCTCAGAAGGCTGTCTTTTTTTTCGACCGGAGACGGCATGTGCAAGGGTGGTGCGCGAAAGCAGGCCGAAAGTTAGCTTTTCCCGGCATTCACGATGCCGCCGCTGAGGAGACACCGATGAACTTGAGTTTTTCGCTTTCCGCTGCTATCACGATGCAATGGTGGGGCAGTTTTCGGCCCATCGATCTGACAAAGATGTCAACCCCCACGGTACGCCAGCCGCTTTATTCGTTTCCAAGACGGGAAGCCCTAGACTCTTCGAACGACTGCAAGGCATCGTTGATTGGGGTGATCGAGTCGCAGATCATCCCGCGCTTGCTGGAAGCGCATCCGTCGCCTTCGGCGCATGTGCAACCATCTGTGCCCCGTTTGCGCGAGTCCGATGCGTTGGAATTGAAGGCGTTCGCTGATCTTTGCCTGTATGGCAGCGCCGAACAGGCGATCGCCCACGTTGACCATTTGATCGAAGACCAAGCTGCGTCACATGAAGACATCTTCTTGGGGCTGATCGCTCCAACGGCGCGGTTGATGGGGACCTTGTGGGAAGAGGACGTCCTGGACTTTACGCAAGTGACGCTTGGGCTCATGCGGCTGCAGCAAATTTCCCATCGCATGGGCTACGAGTACCAGGAAGGGCCCCAAAAGGCCGGTCCTGTTCGGCGGGTGATGTTGGCCTGTGCGCCGGGGTCGCAGCATATTCTGGGGCTGGCGGTGGTGAGCGAGTTCTTTCGCAAGGACGGGTGGCAGGTGGTTGTCGAAATCGCCCCGTCACAAAGCGAACTGTGCCGCGCTGCGCAGAACGAGTGGTTCGATCTGATTGGTTTTTCGGTCGGGCTCGTTGAGCAACTGGATAATTTGCCGGATTTGATCCGCAGGGTCAAACTGGCGTCCCGCAACCCGAACACGCCAGTGCTGTTGGGGGGGCCTGCTTTTGCCTCGATAGAGGTCGACGCCCACCGATTGGGCGCCAACGCGATTTGTGTGGATCCCCGCGAGGGACTGAAGTTGGCCGCTGCACTGGTCGACCCAACCAGGCGGACAGAAGCCGTATTTTGCAGGACCTGACGGCTTCAACCAAGCTCAACCTTCGACTACGCGCGGGACATCGCCCATCTCCTCCGACGCGATGACCCGGTTCTGTGCATCCAGGAACAGCATCACGAAGACCCCATGGTCTGTCTTGGCCAACAGGACACGCAGGTAGCTTTGAACTTCGGCCGGTGACGCCAGCACATCCCTGTGCGCCATGGCCTCAATCTCGCTGCCACGCGGGGCGGCGACATGGCAGGCTAGCCGTATTTCCAGAACGAAAAACCGGTCAGCGCGATTGCCCACAGCAGCACCATGTTGCGCACCGCGCGCTGCGCGATGCGGCGGATGAAGCGCACCGCCGCATAGCCGCCTAGGCTGGAGCCGAGCAAAATTGGCAGCGCATAGGACCAGATCACATGGCCCGAAGGAAGGAACACGGCGAGCCCCGCCGCGCTGAGCGCCACCACCATCAGGTTTTTTTGCGCGTTGGCTCGGTGGATCGACGCCTGCCCGGCTATTGCCAGCGTCGCCAGCAGCACGATGCCCAGGCCCGAGCCGAAGTAGCCGCCGTAGACCATCAGCAGAAATTCGAAGGCCAGCAGCCAACGCCGCGATGGCCGGTGCCTGGGCTTGCGCAGTGCGTCCAGGCGCGCTTTGATCCACTCGCCAAGCGCGAAAAAACTGGTCGCCGTGAGCATCAGCCAAGGCACCGCCTTTTCGAACCGCGCCTCGCCGGTCCACAGCAGCAGCAGCGCACCTATGGCGCCGCCCGCAACGGAAACGAGCAGGTGCGCGCGCACCTCCTGGCGCATCTCGGCGAGTTCGCTGCGATAGGCCGCCAGTGCCATGAAGTTGCCTGGCATCAGCGCCACCCAGTTCGTGATGTTGGCGACCAGTGGTGGAAGACCTGCGGCCAGCAGCAGCGGGAAGGTCAGAAAGCTGCCGCCTCCGGCGACGGCGGTGACAACGCCACCGATAAAGCCGGAAACCAGCAGCAGCAGGAAGGTGATTGCGTCCAAGCGGCGCGGGTCAGGCTGCGAGCCACCGGGAATTCGACGCGCTGCCGTAGGCGGGCAGGCAGGCGGTGACGGGCAGCGGGCACATGGACCATTCTAGATCCGGGTCCGGCCTGCGTGCGCCGTCGCAGCGCCCACTACAAGTCCTTGAGCAGTCGCAGCGCGTCGTAGATCGCCGCGTGGGTATTGCGCGCCGATACCGCGTCGCCGATGCGAAATAAGTGGAACCCTTTGTCCGCAACCGAGGGCCGCGCCTGCGGCCGACCGGCGAGCAGGGCAGGGTAGTCGAGCACGCCGCGGTTGGCCGACAGCGGCTTGAGCGCGAAGTAGAGTTCGTCCAGCGGCAAGGTTCCGTGGTTGACGACCACCTGGTCGACCCTTCGCTCCCGGGTCAGGTCGCTGTAGTCGCTGCCCACCGTGGCCAGCAGGGTGCCTGCATCTTGCACCACTGAGCGCAGCCGGTAGGTGACCGTGAAAGTCACGTCGTGCTGCTGCAGGCTGCGCATATACGGGACCAGGTTCATCGCCATCACTTCGGGCGCAAAGCTGCGGTCGGGCGTCATGATTTCAAGCCGTGCGCCACTGGCGGCGATCACCTCGGCGGCCTGCAGCGCGGCGTGGTCGCCGGCGTCGTCGTACAGCAACACGTTGCGCCCGGGCTTGGCCTCGCCCGACAGGATGTCCCAGGTCGACACGACCAGCGCGTTGCCATCGCTGAGCACCGCCGTGTGCGGCAGTCCGCCGGTGGCGATGACCACCACGTCGGGCGCATCGGCCAGCACCGTTTGCGCGTCTGCGACGGCGTTGAAGTGAAAGACCACGCCGCGCTCCTCGCAGCGCGCCATGCGCCAGTCGATGATGCCGATCATGTCGCGCCGTCGCTGGCTGCGCGCCGTCAAGCGGACCTGGCCGCCGGGCTTAGGGGCTGCCTCGAAAACCACCACCTGATGTCCGCGCTCGGACGCGACCCGCGCGGCTTCCAACCCGCCCGGGCCCGCGCCAACGACGAGCACCTTGCGTCGCACCGTGGCAGCCGCAATGTCGTGCGGCATGCTCAACTCGCGGCCGGTTGCCGGGTTGTGGATGCAATAGGCTTCGCCGCCCTGGTAGATTCGGTCAAGGCAGAAGTTTGCCCCGACGCAGGGCCGGATTTGGTCTTCGCGTCCGGCCAGGATCTTGCGCATGATGTGCGGGTCTGCCATGTGCGCGCGCGTCATTCCGACCATGTCGAGCTTGCCTGAGGCGATTGCGTGGCGCGCGGTCGTGACGTCCTGTATCTTGGCCGCGTGAAAGGTCGCAAAGCCGGTGGCGGCGCGGATCTCGCCGGCGAAGTCCAGATGCGGGGCGCTCTTCATGCCCTGCACCGGTATCACGTCGGTGAGTCCGGCGTCGGTGTCGATATGGCCGCGGATGATGTTGAGAAAATCGACCATGCCGCTGTCGCGCAGGCGCCGTGAGACTTCAAAGCCTTCGTTGCGGGTCAGTCCGCCCTCGAGGCATTCGTCGGCGGTGTAGCGTACGCCGACGATGAAGTCCGGGCCTACCCGCTTGCGCATCGCCGCCAGCACCTCGAAGGTGAAGCGCAGGCGGTTGTCGAGTGAGCCCCCGTAGGGCGCGTCGAGCGTGTTGGTCCGTGGCGACCAGAACTGGTCCATCAGGTGGCCGTAGGCCTCGAGTTCAATACCGTCCATTCCGGCCGCCAGCATGCGCTCGGCGGCGTCGGCATAGTCGCCGACGATGCGATCGATGTCCCAGGTTTCCATTTTTTTTGGAAAGGCGCGGTGCGATGCCTCGCGCTCGTGCGAGGGCGACACAGCGGGCAGCCAGTCACCTTTGGACCAGCTGGTCCTGCGGCCCAGATGCGTCAACTGGATCATCACCGCGCTGCCGTGTTCGTGGCATGCGTCGACCATATCCCTGAGCCAGGGAACCACCTCGTCGCGGTAGGCCAGAATGTTGTTGAAAACCGGCGGACTGTCGCGCGACACCGTCGCCGAACCCGCTGTCATCGTCAGGCCGATGCCGGCCTTCGCGCGCTCGACATGGTAGGCGCGGTAGCGCTCCTTGGGCATTCCGTCTTCGGGATAGGCCGGCTCGTGCGAGGTCGTCATAACCCGATTTTTGATCCGCAGGTGTTTGAGCTGCAGCGGTTGCAGCAGGGGGTCGTTGCCTGTGGCCATTCGGTTTGTCTCCCTTCGCTGTGTTGGCGCGCCTGCAGACGGCCTCAGTACCACTGGTCGCCGGTGGCGGCCTTCTTGCGCTCGACATAGTCGCGGATCGACTCGTCGACGCCCGGGTCGATGGCAGGCGCCTGGTACTCGGAAAGTGACTGCTTCCAGCGCCGGTTGGCGCGCACGGCGCTGTCGGTCCGGCCCGCCTCGCTCCAGGTCTCGAAGGGCGTGTCGTCGGACAGACTGGAGTCGTAAAACGCCGTTGTGTAGTTCGCCATGGCGTGGGCGCAACCCAGAAAATGGCTGCCCGGCCCCACTTCCTTGAAGGCGTCGATCGCCAGCGTGTTGTCGTCCACCACGACGCCCGCCAGGTAGCTGTGCAGCGCGCCACAAAAATCGGCGTCCATCATGAATTTTTCGTAGCTCATCGACAGCAGACCATCCAGAAAGCCGGCCGAATGCAGGATGAAATTGGCGCCACAGTGCACCGCCGACAGCATCGACATGACGCTTTCCTGCATCGCCTGCCCGTCCGGCAGTTTGGAGGTGGTGAAAGAGCCTGCGCAGCGCAGCGGCAGGCCGAGCCGGCGCGCCAGTTGGCCGATCACCATCGAGCCTATCGCGGGCTCGGGCGTTCCGAAGGTCGGCGAACCCGAGCGCAGCGACATGCTGGAGAGGAAGTTGCCGTAGATGACCGGCGCGCCGGGGCGCTCGAGCTGGGTGATGGCACACCCGACCATGGTCTCGGCGTGCGCCTGCGCGATGGCGCCGGCGTTGGTCACCGGGCCCATCGCTCCGCCCAGGATGAACGGGACGATCACCGCAGCCTGGTTCGCGCGGGCGTAGGCGCGGGCTGACTTGGTCATGGTGCCGTCCCACAGCAGCGGCGAATTGACGTTGACATTGCCCAGAATGACGCAGTTGCGGTCCACGAAGTCGGCGCCGAACAGCAGCCGGCTCATGGCGATCGAGTCCTCGGCTCGCTCTTCGGAGGTGATCGATCCCATGAAGGCTTTGTCAGAATACCGGATGTGCGCGTAGACCATGTCCAGGTGGCGCTTGTTCACCGGCACGTCGGTCGGTTCGCAGACGGTTCCGCCCGAATGGTGCAGCCAGGGACAGGCGTAGGCGAGCTTGATGAAGTTCTGGAAGTCTTCGAGCGTTCCGTAGCGACGGCCGCGGTCCAGGTCCATCACGAAGGGGGACCCGTAGGCGGGCGAGAAGACCACGCTGTTGCCGCCGATTTCGACCGAGCGCGCCGGGTTGCGCGCATGCTGGGTGAAGCGGTGCGGCGCCGTCTTCAGAATCTCGCGCAGGTGGCCTGGCTCGAAGCGAACCCGCACGCCATCGACCTTGGCGCCAGCCCGGCGAAACAGCGCCAGGCATTCGTCGTCATCGCGGATATCCAGACCCACCTCGGCCAAGATCCGGTCGCAGGCGGCCTCGATCCTGCACAGGCTTTCTTCGCCCATGATGTCGTAGGTCGGTATCGCGCGGGTGATGTAGGCCGGCCCCGTGGCCCGGGCGTTGGGGTCGCGTCGCTCGCGGCCTCCGGCACGGCGCGGGCGGCGGCTGGCTGTGTCTGGCCCCTCTGCTAATGCAGGGCCGCTTGCGGTGCTGTTGCCGGTGTTGTTCATGCTGGCGCTCCTGTGATAGCAATTCGCTGCTTTCGCGTGACGCAGCGGACAGGCGCGCCGCGAACCATTGAACCCGCGATCGGCCCCATCTTAGCGAGTCGCCCGCTGCCTTAACCCTGTAGCGGCAGCGCGCGCTGGCGCCGTCCGGTCAGCAGGAATAATGCATTCGCTACCGCGGGCGCCAGGGGCGGCACCCCTGGTTCCCCCACGCCGCCCGGCGGGTTATCGCTGTCAACAATCCAGGTTTCGACAAACGGCGCCTGCGCCATGCCCACGACGCGGTAGTCGTTGAAGTTGCGCTGCTGGACAACGCCCTGGTGGATGTCGATCCGGCCGTAAAGCGCAGCACTCAGCGCGAACACCACCGCGCCCTCCATCTGTTGCGCAACGATGGCGGGGTTGACGACGCTTCCGCAGTCGATCGCACAGACCACCCGGTGCACCCGCAGTTGGGCTTCGTGCAGCGTCACCTCGGCCACCTGGGCAACGATCGAACCAAAGCAGGCGTGCAGCGCGATGCCGCGCGCTCGGCCTGCAGGCAGCGGCGAGCCCCACTGTGCTTTGTCGGCGGCGAGGTTGAGCACGGCGAGATGGCGCGGCGCGTCCCTCAGCAACGAGCGGCGCAAGGCGAGCGGGTCCTGGCCGGTCTCGCTTGCCAGTTCGTCGATAAAGGCTTCGGAAAAAAAGGCGTTGTGCGAGTGGCCCACCGAGCGCCAGAAGCCGACCGGAACCTGCATGCGCGTTGCCAGGTGCACCATCCGCTGGTTGGCGATGGCATAAGGCAGGTCGTACAGGCCTTCGGCCGTTGCCTTGT
>CAISIP010000206.1 GCA_903885415.1 uncultured beta proteobacterium | reverse complement strand
TTGTTCGCCGCCTCGATACGCCGACCCCGGGTGACATGTAGCGCAGCGGCGATCAGGCGCGACTCAAAACGCCTGCTCAGTTGCTCCCACACCTGCGGCTGGCCGCCCGCGAGCATGGTCAGCGCCTCTTGGCCCAAACCAAGTTCCCAGGCTGCGTCAGGCTGCACGCTCGCCTCCTGCTGCGATTGAGCCCGATCCGATGCCGGTTGCATCGGCTGCTCGGTGACACCCACACCAGCAACCGGGTCCGATGCAAGGCCCGCTGAGATTCCTGCAGGCCCGACGCCATCCGACCCGGCCAGCACCTCGGGCGGCAGGTCCTTGGGCTCGACGACCTGCGCTGGCGCCATCACCGTGAGCCAGTGACAGACATTCTCCAACTGCCGAACATTACCCGGGAATCCGAAACGACCCAAGCGATCCAGCGCGGCGTCGGTAATGCGCTTGGGCTCAACGCCGAGTTGGACCGCGCTGGAGGCCAAGAAGTGGCGGGTCAGAACCGGTATGTCTTCGCGGCGTTCGCGCAGCGCAGGCAGTCGCAGCCGGATCACGTTGAGCCGGTGAAACAGATCCTCGCGGAAAGCGCCTTCGCGAACGCGCTGCTCGAGGTTCTGGTGGGTCGCGGCAATGACCCGCACATTGGTCTTGATTGCGCTGTGGCCACCGACGCGGTAGAAATGCCCATCGCTCAGAACACGCAGCAACCGGGTCTGAAGATCAAACGGCATGTCGCCAATTTCGTCGAGAAAGAGCGTCCCCCCATCAGCCTGCTCGAAACGGCCGCGGCGCATCGCCTGCGCCCCGGTAAAAGCGCCGCGCTCATGGCCAAACAACTCGCTCTCGAGCAGATCCTTGGGTATTGCGGCAGCGTTGATCGCGACAAAAGGTCCGTTGTGGCCGGCGTCGCCACGCGGCGAATGCTTGTGCAATGCCCGCGCGACAAGCTCCTTGCCGGAGCCCGACTCGCCGGTGATCATCACCGTAGCGTTGCTCTGGCTTAGGCGCCCGATGGCGCGAAAAACGTCCTGCATGGCTGGCGCCTGACCCAGCATTTCCGGCGCCGCGTCGCTGCCCTGCTCGGCCACCTGATCGCGCTGACTCTCTTGCATCGCCCGCCGTATCAGTTCGACCGCCTTGGGAACGTCGAAAGGCTTGGGAAGGTACTCAAAAGCGCCACCTTGGAAGGCCGCAACCGCGCTATCAAGGTCCGAGTAGGCCGTCATGATGATGACCGGCAAACCCGGCAACTGCCGCTTGACCTTTTCGAGCAGTTCAAGCCCCGAGACACCCGGCATGCGGATATCGCTCACCAGTAGTTGCGGGCCGTCTCGCTCGTCGCAAATGGCCAGCGCAGCGAGCATCTCGCGCGCGTTGGTGAAACTGCGCGTCGCCAGGTCTTCACGCAGCAGGGCCTTCTCCAGAACGAAACGAATCGACTGGTCGTCATCCACAATCCAGATCGGCTTCATGTCGGTCATTCCCCGGGTGCTCGCTTCATGGAAGCGGGATCAATATCTTG
>CAISIP010000205.1 GCA_903885415.1 uncultured beta proteobacterium | reverse complement strand
GTTCTCGAGCAGCTGCGCGCGCAGGGTACGACGATCCTGCTGAGCACGCACAAGCTCAAGGAGGTGATGCGCAGGGGCAGCCGGGAGACGGTGATGCGCGCCGGCCGGGTGGTGCACGACTGCGCCGTTGCCGACACCTCGATAGCGCTGCTGGCCGAGGCGATGGTCGGGCGCAAGCTGCAGCTCGAGCGCTCCGATGCGACGGTGCCGCCTGCGCGGGCGCCGACAGCAGCACCGCTGTTGCGCGCGCGCGCGCTGGAGTGGCGCGACGCACAGGGCGTTGCGCGACTGCGCGGCGTCGACCTGGCGCTGCGGGCGGGTGAAATCGTCGGCGTCGCGGGCGTTTCGGGCAACGGGCAAAGCGAGTTGCTTGAGTTGCTGGCGGGCCTGCTGGCGCCGCATCGCGGCACGCTCGAGTTGGGTGAAAAACACTTTGGCGCTGGCGCCTGGATCGACCCGCGCACAGCGCGCCTGCTTGGCGTCGCCCATGTGCCAGAGGACCGCCACGGCCGCGCACTGGTACTCGGTTTCGAGGCCTGGGAGTCGGCCGTGCTGGGATACGAGTGGCTGGCCGACTATTGCCGCCGCGGCTGGATGGACCACGGTGCCATGCGCCGGGCGACCGATGCCATGATGGAGCGCTTTGACGTGCGCCCGCGCAACGGTCGGCTGCTGAGCGCGCGATTTTCCGGCGGTAACCAGCAAAAGCTGGTGCTCGCGCGCGAGCTCGGCCAGTCGCCCAGGGTGCTGCTGGTAGGCCAGCCCACGCGCGGCGTCGACATCGGCGCGATCGAGTTCATCTACGCGCAACTGCGTGCGCTGCGCGACGCCGGCTGCGCGCTGCTGGTCGTATCGGGCGAGCTCGACGAAATCCTGGCGCTGTCGGACCGGGTGATCGTCATGCACCAGGGGCGTATCGCCGGCGAACTCGACATCGCCGCCTGCAGCGAGGCCCGGCTGGGCCTGCTGATGGCCGGGGGAGCCGCATGAACCAACCGCTGCCACGCTGGGCCGACTTGCTGCTGCTGCCGGCGATCAATCTGGCGGTCGCGCTGCTGGCCGCCGGCGTGATGGTGGCGCTGGTCGGACAAAGCCCGCTCGACGTGCTGGTGGTTCTGGTGCGCGGCGCCTTCGGCACCGAGCGTGGGCTTAGCTACACGCTGTATTACGCGACCACTTTCGTTTTCACCGGACTCGCGGTCGCGGTCGCCTTCCACGGCGGCCTGTTCAACATCGGCGGCGAGGGCCAGGCCATCGTCGGCGGCCTGGGCACCGGGATGGCGGCACTGTGGTGGTCGGCCAGCCTGCCGGCCTGGGCCATGCTGCCGCTGATGCTGCTCGCCGGCGCCCTGTTTGGCATGCTGTGGGCCGCCGTTCCCGCAGTCCTGCAGGCCTACCGCGGCAGCCATGTGGTGATCACGACCATCATGTTCAATTTTCTCGCCAGCAGCCTGCTGGTCTACCTGCTCGTCAACCACCTGAAGGTGCCGGGAAAGATGGCGGTGGAAAGCGCTGCGTTCGGAGCCTCCGCCAAACTGCCGGCGATGCACGCGCTGCTCGCCGGCATGGGGCTGCAGTGGCCGGCGTCCCCGCTCAACGCCAGCGTGTTGCTGGCGCTGTTCGCAGCGCTGGGCGTCTACCTGCTGCTGTGGCACACGCGCGTCGGCTATGCGCTGCGCGCCACCGGCGCAAGCCCGGGCGCCGCCGCTTACGCCGGAATCCGCCCGCGCCGCCAGGTGGTGCTGGCGATGGGCGTTTCGGGCGCGCTCGCCGGAATGGTCGCGATGAACGAACTCGCCGGCGTCAGCGGACGGCTGATCCTCGAGTACGCCGGTGGCGCGGGCTTTACCGGCATCGCGGTGGCGTTGATGGGCAGGAATCACCCGGGGGGCATCGTGGCGGCGAGCGTGCTCTTCGGCGCGCTGTTCCAGGGCGGCGCCGAACTCAGCTTCGACGTACCCGGCTTCACCCGCGACATGGTCGTGATGCTGCAGGGTTTCATCGTTCTTTTCTCAGGCGCCATGGCCTATGTGCTGGCGCCCGCGGTGCAGCGCGCGCTGGCCGCCATCGAGCGGGCCAGTGCGGCGCAGGGGGTGGCGCGTGGATGAGGCCCTGCTCGGCGCGCTGCTGGCCTCGACGCTGCGCGTCTCCACGCCGCTGATCCTGTGCGCGCTGGCCGGCCTGCTGTCCGAGCGCGCCGGCGTCATCGACATCGGGCTTGAGGGCAAGATGCTGCTGTCGGCGTTTGCGGCCGGCGCTGCGGGCGTGTATTTCGACTCCACCGTGATCGCGCTGGCGCTGGCGTTGTGCGTCACGGTGGCGCTTTCCTGGCTGCACGGGCTGGCCTGCGTCAGCTATCACGGCGATCAGGTGGTGTCGGGCGTCGCGGTGAACATCATCGCGTCGGGAATGACCGCGGTTCTCGCGATCGCATGGTTCGCGCAGGGCGGGCAGACGCCCCCGGTGGGAGCCGGGGTTCGCTTGCATCCGGTGTTTCCCGGCGTCGCCGAATGGTTCACCGACATGCCGGCGGCGGCAGGCGCACTGGGCGAGGGCCTGCTGGGCCACAACGCGCTGGTCTATCTGGCGCTGGCGCTGGTGCCTGCGGTCTGGTGGCTGATGTACCGCACCCGATTCGGCCTGCGCCTGCGCGCGGTCGGCGAAAACCCGCAGATGGTCGACGCCGCCGGCGTCTCGGTAACCCGGCTGCGCTATGCAGCCCTGACGCTCAACGGCCTTTTGTGCGGGCTTGCGGGAAGCTATCTGGTGCTGGC
>CAISIP010000204.1 GCA_903885415.1 uncultured beta proteobacterium | reverse complement strand
GGATTGAAGGACGGTGAAGCGCCCGTGTGCTTTGTCAACATCGGCACGGTCAGCAAGCGCAAACCCGCCACGCGCTGTCGGCCACTGCCTTCGGAATTCGTCAGCGAATTGCGGGACGACTCAACGCCCGACGGCACGTGACAGCACGAACGCCGCGAGCGAAGCGATTTCGGACAGATCCAAGAGTGATTCCCGGCATTGCAGCGGCCTGCGCCGGCAGGGTTGCGGGAGTATCGCTGGCGATAGCCAGGATGCCAGGCCATTTTGGCCACAACGTCGGTTTGCCGCTGGGTTTCCGCAAAGGCCCGCTGTGCCTGCTATCCAAGGTCGCATGCCTGCAGGGTCGTCGCATCTTCGGGCGCCAACTCACACAACAGCGCGATGTCATATGACCTTCAGGTTCACCCGCTTTGACAGTTGCTCTGCGCATTCTTTGCGTTCACTGTAGCGGTCGACAAGATAGGGGGCCACGTCCCGCGTGAGCAGCGTGAACTTCATCAGTTCCTCCATCACGTCGACCATCCGGTCATAGTAGGCCGAGGGTTTCATTCGACCGTCCTCGTCAAATTCCAGGAACGCCTTGGCCACCGAGGACTGATTGGGGATGGTCAACATGCGCATCCAGCGGCCGAGCACACGCAACTGGCTCACGGCATTGAAAGACTGCGAACCGCCCGACACCTGCATCACGGCCAGGGTCTTGCCCTGGGTCGGCCGCACGGCTCCCACGGACAGCGGTATCCAGTCGATCTGCGCCTTCATGATGCCGGTCATGGCGCCGTGGCGTTCCGGCGAGCACCAGACCATGCCCTCAGCCCATTGTGCGAGCCCGCGCAGTTCGGCCACCTTGGGATGCGATTCCGGTGCGTCGTCGGGCAGAGGCAGCCCGGACGGGTCGAAGATGCGTGTTTCGCCGCCCATGGCCCGCAGCAGACGCGCTGCTTCCTGCGTCACCAGGCGGCTATAGGAACGTGTGCGCACGGAGCCGTACAACAGCAGGAACCGAGGTGCGTGGGTTGCCCGGGCTTCAGGCAACAGGTGGCCGATATCCGGCACGTTGAACAAGGTCGAATCGACATTCGGCAGATCAGCCAACAGTTTCACCGCACAGCCCCCTGTTCGTACCATCCCTTGCTGGCGTTCACCACCCGCACCACCAGCAGCATCACCGGCACCTCGATCAGCACCCCCACCACCGTGGCCAGTGCCGCACCGGACTGGAAACCGAAGAGGCTGATCGCGGCGGCCACCGCGAGCTCGAAGAAGTTGCTGGCGCCGATCAGCGCCGACGGGCAGGCCACGTTGTGGGCTTCACCCACGCGGCGGTTCAACCAGTAGGCCAGTGACGAGTTGAACAGCACCTGGATCAGGATCGGTATGGCCAGCATGGCGATGACCAGCGGTTGGTCGAGGATGGCCTTGCCCTGGAACGCGAACAACAAAACCAGGGTGGCCAGCAGCGCGCTGACAGACCAGGGGCCAATCCTCTCCAGCGCGGCATCAAAAGCCGCCGGTCCGCGCTGCAATAGAAGCCTGCGCCACACCTGTGCCAGGATGACCGGGATGACGATGTACAGCACCACGGAGGTCAGCAGCGTGTCCCAGGGCACGGTGATCGACGACAGGCCCAGCAGCAGCGCCACGATGGGTGCAAACGCAAACACCATGATCGTGTCGTTGAGCGCCACCTGCGACAGCGTGAACAGCGGGTCGCCGTTGGTAAGCCGGCTCCACACGAATACCATCGCGGTGCACGGCGCGGCCGCCAGCAGAATCAGGCCGGCGATGTAGCTGTCGAGTTGCTCCGCCGGCAAGTAGGGGGCGAACACGTGGCGTACAAAAATCCAGCCCAGCAGTGCCATGCTGAAAGGCTTGACCGCCCAGTTGATGAACAGGGTGACACCGATGCCGCGCCAGTGCCCCTTGACCTGCTGCAGCGCACCGAAATCGACCTTCAGCAGCATCGGGATGATCATCACCCAGATCAGCAGGCCCACCGGCAGGTTGACCCGGGCGATCTCCATGCGGCCAAGCGCCTGGAACGGGCCAGGCAGCCACTGGCCCAGGGCAATGCCAACAACGATGCACAGGAAGACCCAGACCGTGAGGTAACGTTCGAACAGGTTCATCGGGGCGGGAGTGGCGGCCGGGGCAGGCAGTGTCGTGGTGCTCATATCGTGGTTTCAGCGCAGTTAACACACGTGGCGCGCCATGGATGCGCGCGATTGATGTGCACATCGGCATACAGCCGGACGCGAATTGGTTTCTTGCAGCGTCCGCCTCATGCCGTACTGCAGGCCGCAACCACGGCAACCAGGCAACTCTCGCCCTGGCAACAATGGGCGCTAAGGTAACCCAGCAGGTCATTCATGTGCTCGAACGAAGCACGGTAGATCAGGCTACGGCCGTCGCGCTCCTGCGATACCAGATCGGCGCGCACCAGTTCCTTCAGATGGAACGACAAGGTGGAGGCCGGCACACCAAGGCTGGCGGACAGGGACCCGGGGGTCATGCCTTGAGGACCGGCTCCCACGAGGGCCCGGAATATGCGCAGACGTGCGACCTGAGCCAAGGCGGCTAGGGATAGGATGGCGGCTTTTTCTTCCATAGTTTCATTATTGTGGAAATATAAAATATGTCAACTGCCGATGTGTT
>CAISIP010000203.1 GCA_903885415.1 uncultured beta proteobacterium | reverse complement strand
ATCACGGTGACCGAAGTACAGGGATTTGGACGTCAGCGCGGCCACACGGAGCTCTACCGGGGCGCCGAGTACCGCGTGGACTTCCTGCCCAAGACCAAGATCGAGCTGGCCGTGGACGACTCCGTTGTCGAGCAGGTGGTGGAAGCCATCACCAACGTGGCCCGCACCGGCAAGATCGGCGACGGCAAGATCTTCGTGCTGAATCTCGAGCAGGCGGTCCGAATCCGCACGGGCGAGACCGGCGCGGAAGCCGTCTGATCGGGGGCTTCAGGACAGAGATGAGTCGCACATCGGGTTCGCTACACCGGCTTTGATTCAGGTTTCCATTCCGCATCCTCAAGAAGTACCTCGCAGGAGAACGACAGTGAAAAGATCTCGCGTGTTCAACCCACTGTGGAGCCTGGCGCTGCTCGCGCTCTCGCTCGTCGGGCCAGGGCTGACCCTGGCGCAGGAGGCTGCAACGCCGCCCGATCCGGCGGCGGTGACCCAGGTGGCGGCTCCTGCCGACGCGGCCCCTGCAGCGGCTGCTGAAGCGGCTCCGGCGGAAGCGGCTGCAGCTCCTGCGGCGCCCACCTTCGACAAGGGCGACAACGCCTGGATGCTGACCAGCACGCTGCTCGTCATCATGATGGCCATCCCCGGCCTGGCCCTGTTCTACGGCGGCATGGTCCGGTCGAAGAACATCCTGTCGGTCTCGATGCAGATCACGGTGGTCTTCAGCCTGCTGGCGGTGTTGTGGGCCATCTATGGCTACAGCCTGGCCTTCACGTCCGGCAACGCGTTCATCGGCGGATTCGACCGGCTGTTCCTCAAGGGAATGCTGGATGCGGCGGGCAACATGATGCCTGCGGCGACGTTCAGCAAGGGCGTCTACATCCCTGAGTATCTGTTCGCCGCGTTCCAGATGACTTTCGCAGCAATCACGCCCTGCTTGATCGTCGGGGCCTTCGCGGAGCGCATGAAGTTCTCGGCCGTGCTGTTCTTCATGGTCCTCTGGTTCACGTTCTCCTACCTGCCGATCGCGCACATGGTCTGGTTCTGGGCCGGTCCGGATGCGTACACGGATGCGGATGCGGCGGCAGCAGCCACTGCTGGCGCCGGCTTCCTCTTCCAGAAGGGCGCCCTCGACTTCGCAGGCGGCACCGTGGTGCACATCAACGCGGGAATCGCAGGCCTCGTGGGCTGCATCCTGGTCGGCAAGCGCAAGGGCTATGGCGTACAGGCCATGGCGCCCCACAACGTGCCGTTCATCATGATCGGCGCAGGCCTCCTGTGGGTGGGCTGGTTCGGCTTCAACGTCGGCTCCAACCTTGAGGCCAACGGCTTTGCGGCCCAGGTCTTCATCAACACGTTCCTCGCCACGGCGGCAGCAGTCGTCAGCTGGTCCTTCGCTGAGTGGATCCTCAAGGGGACGCCGACCATGCTCGGTGCAGCGTCGGGTGCCATCGCCGGCCTTGTCGCGATCACCCCGGCCTGCGGCTGGGTGGGTCCGATGGGAGCCATCATCATCGGCCTGCTGGTCGGTGT
>CAISIP010000202.1 GCA_903885415.1 uncultured beta proteobacterium | reverse complement strand
GCCGTCGTGGTGAAATTGGTAGACACGCTATCTTGAGGGGGTAGTGGCGAAAGCTGTGCGAGTTCGAGTCTCGCCGACGGCACCAAAAAGAACAGCATATTTCGATGAACCTCGAACAGTATCTGCCGGTCCTCCTGTTTATTCTGGTGGGCACGGTTGTCGGCGTGGTTCCTCAGGTGCTTGGCTATCTGCTCGGGCCGAACCGGCCAGACACGCAGAAGAACTCCCCTTACGAGTGCGGTTTCGAAGCCTTCGAAGACGCGCGCATGAAGTTTGATGTTCGCTACTACTTGGTTGCGATCCTGTTCATTCTTTTCGACCTCGAAATCGCTTTTCTTTTCCCGTGGGCCGTGGCGCTCAAGGATGTAGGCGCCGTAGGATTCTGGTCGATGATGGTGTTTCTCGCCATTCTCGTTGTGGGATTTGTCTACGAGTGGAAAAAAGGCGCCCTGGATTGGGAGTGACGCGATGATTGAAGGTGTATTCAAAGAAGGCTTCGCCACCACCAGCTACGACTCGGTGGTGAATTGGGCTAAGACCGGTTCGCTGTGGCCGATGACATTCGGATTGGCATGCTGCGCGGTAGAGATGATGCACGCGGGCGCCGCGCGCTACGACATCGACCGTTTTGGCATGCTGTTTCGCCCGAGCCCGCGCCAGAGCGATTTGATGATCGTCGCCGGAACGCTGTGCAACAAGATGGCGCCGGCGCTGCGCAAGGTCTACGACCAGATGAGCGAACCACGCTGGGTGCTGTCCATGGGTTCATGCGCCAACGGCGGCGGCTATTACCACTACAGTTATTCGGTGGTGCGCGGTTGCGACCGTATTGTGCCGGTTGACGTTTATGTGCCGGGCTGTCCGCCTACCGCGGAGGCGCTTTTGTACGGAATCATCCAGTTGCAGCAAAAAATCCGCCGCACCAACACGATCGCGCGCACCTGAAGGAGGCGGTATGGCCGACTATGCCGTGAACCCCGACGCCCTGCAGGCGGTGCTGGCTGCCACGCTGGGCGAGCGCGTGCGGCGGATTGGGGTGCACCTGGGCGAACTGACCGTCGTCGTCGATGCGGCAGACTATCTGCAAAGCGCGATCCTGCTACGCGACGATCCGGCGTGCCGATTCGAGCAATTGGTGGACCTTTGCGGCGTCGACTACTCCGAGTACCCGCGCGGTGCCTTGGATGGCCGTCGCTACTGCGCCGTGTCGCACCTGTTGTCCATTAGCCTGAACCAGCGCCTGCGACTCAAGGTGTTCGCTGCCGACGACGACGTGCCGGTACTGCCTTCGCTGACCGAAGTCTGGAATTCGGCGAACTGGTTTGAACGCGAGGCCTTCGATCTTTTTGGTATCGTCTTCGAAGGCCATAACGACCTGCGCCGGATCCTGACCGACTACGGATTTATCGGCCACCCATTTCGCAAGGACTTCCCGACCACCGGCCATGTCGAGATGCGCTATGACGCCGAGAAAAAGCGCGTTGTCTACCAGGGCGTCACCATAGATCGGAAGAGCACACG
>CAISIP010000201.1 GCA_903885415.1 uncultured beta proteobacterium | reverse complement strand
GCTCATCGGCGCAGCACCAGCCAGCCGAAGGCCGACAGCGACAGCAGGGAGTAGATCAGCCCGGGGGCTGCGGCAGTCAGCCAAGGCCACCAATTTCGAAGGTTGCCGAAATGGCCAAACATATCGTTGAGCAGGAAGAAGCTGATGCCGCTGAGGACGCCGATGAATACGAAGGTCGAGATGCCGCTGTTCCTGAAGTGCAGGTAGGCAAAGGGCAGGGCGAGCACCACCATCACCAGGCAGCTCAGCGGATAGAAAACCTTGCGCCAGAACTCGATGGCATAGCGCTGCGACGACTGGCCGTTGGCGTCAAGGTGGCGCATGAACTGGAACAGGTCGACGATCGGCATCCGTTCGGGCCGCACCAGCGCCACCGACACCATCTCCGCGCTCAGCGTGGTGGGCCAGCGCAGTTCGCTCAGACGGCTTTGGAGGGCCCTGGGCTCGCCGGTGGAGTCCGGGTTGAATTCGGTTCGCACCACGTCTTGCAGCGTCCAGGCTTCGTCGGCGTCGAAGCGCGCGCTTTGCGCCTCGTTGGTCGCTAGCAGTCGTCCGCTGGCGTCGAACTCGATCAGGCGCAGACGCCGCATGCCCGCATCGGGCAAGAAAGCACCCACGTTGACCGCGAAGGAGCGGCCCTCCTGCCGGTCCTTGAGCCATGCCCCGGTCTTGCCAAAGCCAGCCGGGCGCGCGTGCGCCGAACGGATCGACTGCCCAACCCGGTCGGCCAGTGGAACCAGAAAGTCCCCAATGGCATAGGTCAGCAACGCGAACATCAGCCCCAGTCCCAGCATCATGCGCAGCGCACGCCAGGGCCCCAGTCCGCTGGTGCGCAGAACGGTGAATTCCGAGGTGGTCGCCAGCCGCGCCATCACAAACACAGAACCGATGAGAACCGTGATCGGAATCAGGTCGTACAGGGTGGCGACGCTGAGCGTTGCCGAATAGGCCAGTGCATGGACCAGCTGGTAGCCGTCGGCGCTGCTCTGGTTGACCCAGCGTAACTCGTCTACCAGGTCAAAAAAGAAGAAGAGCGCCAGGAAAGCCAGCGTGGCAAAGCCGATCGCCGCCAGCGCTTCCCGGTAGACCATCCGGCGCGCGGTATTCATGCGTCGACCGCAGTGCGGCTTCTTGGGATCCTGTGTCGGCGCAAACCGTCGCGCACGCTCCAGTTCCAGTGCTGCTTGGCGAGCAGCAACGCAGCGAGCAGCAGCGCGCTGCCGTGCAGCCCCAGCATGAACACCACAAAGTCGCTCTTCTGCGATGCGATGCGGCTCGCGCCCAGGTTGATCAGGTTGAAGTAAAGGATGAAGGCGAACAGCGCAAAGATCAAATTGCCGTTGCGCCCGATCCGCGGGTTGAAGCTCGCCAGGGCCAGCCCCATGAGAACCAGGTTGATGGCGGCCAGTGCCAGCCCGATGCGCCAGGACAGTTCGCCCAGATTGGCGGCCCCGCCGTTTGTCACCAGTGATTCCGTCGACAGGACCCGTGGCGGCAGCGCCCGTTGGATGCCGGAATCCCCGGCCTCGATGCGCACCCCGTACTCCTCAAACTCGCTGAGCTTGAGGTCGTTGCGCGCCGCACTGAACTCCAAGCGCTGGCCGCGCGACAGCAGCAGGTAGCGGTCGGCGCCGATGGTCTCTACCCGGCCGGCTCGGGCCGAGGTGATGGTCTGTCCGCCCTTTTCATTGGCAGCGATGAACACCTGGCCGGCGGTTTTTCCGCCTACCGAATCCTTGTCGACAAAGAACACCCGGTTGCCGCTGGCCGACTCCTGAAATTGTCCGGGCGTAACGCGCTCCAGGTCGCCACGCTGCTCAAAGCGGTCGCGTAGCGTCTGCGACTGCTGGTTGGCCCAGGGCCAGGCAAACAGCGCCAGCAGTCCTGTCACCACCAGAATGGGCCAGGCGAACTGAAACAGTGGCCGCAGAAATCCGCGCAGTCCCTGGCCGCTGGAAAACCAGATCACCATCTCGCTGTCGCCATACATCCGGGACAGTGTCGCGACGATGGCGACGAACAGACTCAGCGTCAGAATCGTCGGTGCGTGGCCGAGTACGGTGTAGGCCAGCACCGCCATGATCTCGGTCGGGTCGACGCTGCCGCGCGATGCCAGCCCCAGCGTGCGGATCAGCAGCATCGTCATCACCACCGTCGACAGCACCACCACGGTGGCGCCAAAGCTGCGGGACATTTCCTTGCGGATCGAGGAATGGAATAACATCGCGTAGAAGGAAAAACGCAATTATGAACTTCGAACTCCGGCGATTCGAACTGGCCGACGCGGCGGCTCAAAAAGGCGACGCGCTGATCGTTCTGGTACCCAAGGCATTCCAGCCCGGCGACACGGCGCTGGGGCAACTGATCGCAGGCGCGATCAAGTCGGGTGACCTGGAAACCAAGGCGGGCAAGTTGCTGCAGTTGTACAAGGTAGACGGCGTGTCGTGTACGCGGTTGGTGCTGGCCGGGTGCGACCAGGGTTCGTCGCGCCAGGTGCGACAGGCCGTTGCTGCCGCGACGGGGGTCCTCAAATCGGCGGCGGTCAAGCGCGTTGTGCTGTGTTTTGGCTGGGGCGCTCCGGCCGACGCGGTGCACGCCGCGGTTATGGCAGCGGCAGACGCCAGCTACGTCTACACCACATCCAAGTCCAAGCCCGAAGGCCGCACGCTGACCCAGTGGGTCATCGGAGTGGCCGATATGGTGGCGGCAAGGCCTTCCTTCGACCATGCCGTGGCGGCGGTGCATGGCGTCGAGTTCGCCAAGGAATGGGGCAATCGGCCGGCCAACTACGCGACGCCGACCCAGCTTGCCGAAGCCGCAAGGAGCCTGGCCAAGGCGCCGCAGATTGGCTGCGAAGTGCTGGGTCCCCGGCAGGTCGAGAAGCTGGGAATGGGTGCATTCATGGCGGTGGCAAGAGGCTCCGAGGAGGAGCTTCGCTTCATTGTGCTGCGCTACAGTGGCGCCGCCAAATCCGTTGCGCCCACGGTGCTGGTTGGTAAGGGCATCAGCTTCGATACCGGCGGTATTTCCATCAAGCCGGCGGGCGAGATGGATGAGATGAAATTTGACATGTGCGGCGCGGCCAGCGTGCTGGGTGTTTTTCGCGCGCTGGGCGAACTCAAGCCAAAGATCAACGTGATCGGCCTGATTCCAAGTTGCGAGAACATGCCCGACGGGCGGGCCGTCAAGCCGGGTGATGTCGTGACCAGCATGAGCGGGCAAACCGTCGAGATACTGAACACCGACGCCGAAGGCCGGCTGATCCTGTGCGACGCATTGACCTATGCCGAACGTTTCCATCCGGCCGCGGTGATCGACATCGCCACGCTGACCGGCGCCTGCGTGATCGCTCTGGGCGCAGTGCGCAGCGGGCTGTTTAGCACCGCCGATACGCTGGCCGCCGAGTTGCAGGCCGCCGGTGAGGCGGTGCAGGACCTGTGCTGGAGGATGCCGCTGGACGATGACTATGCCGAGGGCCTGAAGAGCAATTTTGCCGATGTGGCCAATGTCGGCGGACGACCTGCGGGATCGGTGACGGCGGCCAAGTTTTTGCAGCGCTTTGCCGAAAAGTTCCCTTGGGCCCATCTGGACATCGCGGGAACCGCCTGGAAGGGCGGCGCCGCCAAAGGCGCAACCGGCCGTCCGGTGCCGCTGCTGCTCAAATACCTGCTGGAGCAGGCCAACAAGGCGGCCGCCACCGCGCCCGCGCGCAAGACCGCCGGCCCCCGCAAGTCGGCCTGAACCGAGTGGACCGGGGCGGCGACCGATGACCGAGGTCGCATTTCATTTCAATGCCGCCGACAAGGCGGCTTATCTGTGTCGTTTGCTGCGCAAGGCCCTGGCCCGGGGAAGTCGGGTAACGGTCAGCGGCGACGATGCGGCCTTGCAGCGGCTTGACGCCGATCTGTGGCGCTTCTCCGAGGTCGACTTTGTGCCGCATTGCAGGCTGGGCGCGGACCCTGCGGTGCTGGCGGCTTCGCCGATCGTGCTGTGCGCCACCCCCCACGACTCGCCGCATCGCGAGGTGCTGCTGAACCTGGGCGCCGAGGTGCCGCCGGGCTTCGAAGCCTTTGAGCGCCTGATTGAGGTGGTGGGATCGGACGCCGCCGACCGCGCCGATTCGCGGCGACGGTGGAAGCATTACCAGGATCGCGGCTATGCCATCCTGCGCCACGACCTTGCGGCCAAGGAGGGCGCGTGAGCGCGGCGCCGCCCGACCGGTACCGGTTCCTGCCGACGCTGACCGAAGTCCTGCAGCCGGCGCCCGAGGGGGTCGATGCAGCGCCGAGCCTGGATCACGCGGACTTGGAGCGGCGCTTGCGCGAAGCCGTTGCGGCCGAGGTGGCGCAGCAGTGCGATGCGATGGCCGGGCGATGGCGTGCCGAGCTAGAGGCTATGGTGCGTGCGCTGGTCGACGAGCGGCTGGCGGCAGAGGTTGCTGCCCGGCCAGACCCCAACGGCGGCACCGCGCGATAGCCGAATCCGCGACGGGAGCTTCCTAAGTACGAATAATGCGGGGAGATTGGCGTAGAACCGGATATTTTGGGTGGTCTTACGGGAATAAATGCGTTATCCTCCCGCGCTGATTCGGCTGAATGCGCCGTTCAAAGTTTAAAAATAACCAAGGAGTTTTTATGCAAATGACAGTTCGTACCAGCCTGACCCTGTGTGCGGCAGCCGTTTTGATGGTCGCCTGTGGCAAGAAGCAAGAGGCGGCTCCGGCGGCTTCTGCACCCGCCGCTGCGGCCTCGGCTGCAGCAGCGCCC
Source organism: uncultured beta proteobacterium (assembly GCA_903885415.1). Lineage (GTDB taxonomy): Bacteria > Pseudomonadota > Gammaproteobacteria > Burkholderiales > Burkholderiaceae_C > CAISIP01. The sequence continues at coordinate 1,200 of CAISIP010000201.1, read as the reverse complement.
TCGAACGTTATCAGGATCGGACACGTCGGGCCCACCAGCGGCGCCATTGCGCACCTGGGCAAGGACAACGAAAACGGCGCACGCATGGCGATCGAGGAACTCAACGCCAAGGGCATCACCATCGGCGGACAGAAGATGACGCTGGAGCTGATGGCCGAAGACGATGCTGCGGACCCCAAGCAGGGAACCGCGGTGGCGACCAAGTTGGCCGACGCCAAGGTAGCCGGTGTGATCGGTCATCTGAATTCGGGCACCTCCATCCCGGCCTCGCAGATCTACAGCGCTGCAGGCATTCCGCAGATCTCCCCATCGGCCACCAACCCCAAGTTCACGCGCCAGGGCTTCAAGACAACCTTCCGCGTCGTCGCGGATGATGTGCACCTTGGCAGCACGCTGGGCAAGTACGCGGTTGGCACCCTCAAGGGCAAGTCGATCGGCGTGATCGACGACCGCACCGCCTACGGACAAGGCGTCGCCGAGGAGTTCGAGAAGGCGGTCACTGCCGCGGGCGGCAAGGTAGTGGGCCACGAGTTCACGACCGACAAGGCGACCGACTTCAACGCCATCCTCACCACCCTCAAGGGCAAGAAGGTAGACGTTGTCTTCTTCGGCGGCATGGACGCGGTTGCGGGCCCGATGATCAAGCAGATGGCGCAGCTCGGCATCAAGGCCAAGTTCATGGGCGGCGACGGCATCTGCTCGAGCGAGTTGCCCAAACTCGCTGGCGACGCGATGAAGGACAACACGGTGTTCTGCGCCGAGGCCGGTGGTGTCGAAGGCGAGCAGAAGGCGGGCATGGACAAGTTCAAGGCTGACTTCAAGGCCAAGTTCAATGCCGACGTGCAGGTTTACGCGCCCTATGTGTACGACGCACTCAACGTGATGGTGGCCGCGATGGTCAAGGCCGACTCGGCCGATCCTGCGAAGTACCTGCCGATGCTGGCTTCGACCGCCGACCACAAGGGCGTGACCGGTACCATCTCCTTTGACGAAAAAGGCGACATCAAGAACGGCGCGCTGACGCTCAAGACCTACAAGGGCGGCAAGCAGGTGGATCTGGCGGTCATCCGCTAATCGGCTCTCCTGGCAACAAGGCCCCGCTTTGGCGGGGCTTTTTTATTGGCGCGCCCGGCGCCTCATTTGAGGGCGTCGACGGAGCGCGCGCGCTCGCGCAGCTGGAATTTCTGGATCTTACCGGTG
>CAISIP010000200.1 GCA_903885415.1 uncultured beta proteobacterium | reverse complement strand
GTGCCCGCGGCACTGGCATCGGCGCAGTCGCTCACGCTGCTGTGCGCACTGGTGATGACGGCCATCGTCTGCGTGCTCATGGGTTGCGGAATACCGACGACGGCCACCTACATCATCATGGTGGCAGTGGCAGCGCCCACGCTGGTGCAACTCGGCGTCGAGCCACTGGTTGCGCACTTCTTCGTTTTTTACTACGGCGTGCTCGCCGATATCACGCCACCGGTCGCGCTGGCCGCCTACGCGGCGGCGGGAATGGCCGGCAGCGACCCGTTCAAGACCGGCAACACCGCTTTCAGGCTGGGCATGGCCAAGGCGCTGGTTCCCTTTGTGTTTGTGTTTTCGCCTTCGCTGCTGCTGGTCGCAAAGGGGTTCAACTGGTACGACTTCATCGTCACCTTTACCGGCTGCATCCTGGGCATCTCGGTGCTGGCAATGGCGCTGAGTAAGTATTTCCTGGTCGAGATGCGACGCTGGGAGCAACTGCTATGCTTTGCCGCAGCCCTGCTGATGGTCGCACCGAGCCTGGTCGCGACGCTGATCGGCATGGCGATGGTGGCGCCGGTCGTGCTGCGCCATGTGACGCTTTGGCGCGCGGGTGCTGGCGCCTCACCGGACCCCGCCTGAGGCGCGTCGCGCCCATTGTTCCATGAATAGGACAATCGATCAGGGCGTGGTAAATTGATTCCAATGTGCCCGCCGAGGGCCCACGACCAACACCCAGGAAGGACTGCCGCCATGGAAACATCGAGCCAAACTGCGCGCGAAATCTACGCTCACTTCAAGGCCAACCCGACGCGCAAGCGCTTCGGCTTCGGCGCCAAGCCGGCGCTGATCAACATCGACCTGCAAAAAGCCTACACCTGCGTGGGCGAGTTCGCCACCGCCTACGAGACCGACCCGCAACAGCTGCACCACGTCAATGCGCTGGCGGCCGAGTTCCGCGCACGCAACTTCCCCGTCGTCTGGACCTATGTGGCCTACATGGATTCGGGAGAGGACTGCGGCGTCTGGGGAACCCGCACCGACACGCCGGATTCGCTGCAGAACATCAAGGTCGGCAGCCGACGCTCCGAGTTCGACGACCGCCTGAAGATCGACCACCAGCGCGACATCATCGTCAACAAGCGCATGGCTTCGGCCTTCTTCGAGACCAACCTGGGCTCGGTCTTCAACTTCCATGGCGTCGACACCGTCGTCGTCACCGGCGGGTCGACCTCGGGCTGCGTGCGCGCTACCGTGGTCGACAGCTTGTCGCGCAGCTACCGAACCATCGTGCCGGAGCAGTGCGTGGCCGACAAGCACGAGTCGCCGCATTTCGCCAATCTGTACGACATGGCGGTGAAATACGCCGACGTGCTGTCGGTGCAGGAAACGCTGGAGCAGTTGCGCCGGATCCCAGCGGCGGCAGGAGCGCGGCGTTGAAGCGCGACCCCGGTTTTTACGACTACCTGCCCTACCACGGACGCCCGGCGATCCGCTGGCCAGGCGACGCCCGGGTCGCCTTCTGGGTGGCGCCAAACATTGAGTTCTACGAGCTCAATCCACCCAAGAATCCGGCGCGTAGCGCGTGGGCACGGCCTGCGCCCGACGTACTGAACTACGCCTACCGCGACTATGGAAACCGGACCGGTTTCTGGCGCATGCTCGATGCGATGAAGCGCTGCAATGTGCGCGGTAGCGTATCGCTCAATGTGGCGGTCTGCGATCACCACCCCGAAGTCATCCGGGCCTGCGCCGACAACGGATGGGAGTTCTATTCCCACGGCACCTACAACACCCGCTACCTGATGGGCATGGACGAGGCGCAGGAACGGGCGGTGATCCAAGACTCGATAGACACCATCAAGAAGCACACCGGCCAGAAGCTCGACGGATGGCTGGCGCCTGCGCTGACCTACACCGACAACACGCTCGACCTGGTGGCCGACATGGGGCTGAGCTATGTCTGCGACCTGTTCCACGACGACCAACCGGGGCCGGTCAAGGTCAAGCGCGGCAGACTGACCAGCGTCCCGTACTCGCTCGAGATGAACGACGTGATCGTCTACAACGTCAACTTGGTGCAGCCTCGGCGTTACGCCGAGATCCTAAAACGCCAGTTCGACCGACTCTACGCCGAAGGCGAGGCCTCGGGCACCGTCATGTGCATTCCGCTGCATCCGTACCTGGTGGGTCAGCCCTACCGGATGGACGCCTTCGAGGAGGCACTGTCGTACATCACGGGCCATGACAAGGTCTGGCTGGCGACCGGACGCGAGATAGCGCAGCATTTCAACGACCACTATTTCGACGCTTTCGCGGCCGCCGCGCACACGGTGGGAGAGGCATCATGAGCCTTGCACCCGAACAACTCGCCTATCCCCAACGCCGCTATGGGATGGATCACGCGCTGTACGACTGGTCGATGTTGCCCCGACGCAAGCCGGTGCTGTGGCCTAAAGCGGCGCGTATCGCCCTGTGGGTCGTTCCGGCGCTGGAGTGGTTTCCGCTGAACATGAAAGGCGTGCCTTTCAAGCCGCCGGGCGCGATGGCCACGGCCTACCCGGACCTGCGCCATTACACGCTGCGCGACTATGGCAACCGGGTCGGCATCTTTCGCATCATGCAGGCGCTCGCGCTGCACGGCATCCGCGCCTCGGTCGCCGTCAACGCGGCGGTCGCCGAGCGCTACCCGGCGCTGATTCGTGCATGCGTACAGCGAGATTGGGAGATCATTGCCAACGGTCAGGACATGGACCACCTGCACCATGCGGGGCTCTCGGTGGCGGACGAGAAAAAGCAGATCGACCACACGCTGGCGGTGCTGCGAGGTGCATCGGGGCAGGCGGTGCGCGGCTGGCTCTCGCCCGCCAAGTCCGAGTCGGCAGCGACACTAGATCTGCTCGGCGCTGCGGGACTGGACTATGTGTGCGATTGGGTCAACGACGACATGCCCTACCCGATGCACGCCAGCGGCGGCAAGCTGCACGCGATGCCGCACCCGATCGACATCGACTACTCGACCTTCCTTGTCCAGAACCATGTCAGCGAGGACGACTTCCGCTACCAACTGTGC
>CAISIP010000199.1 GCA_903885415.1 uncultured beta proteobacterium | reverse complement strand
CCGGATGCTGGGCGACGGCAGCTACCGCTTCGGCGACGGCGCGCGTGAGGTGTTCGACCAGTACCTGCGGCGTCGCATCGCCCAACCGCATTTCGCCAACGCCCGCAGCGTGCGCAACGCGCTGGACCGGATGCGGCTGCGTCAGGCGTCGCGGCTGTTTGCCGACCGAGACCGGCCGCTGACCCGCGACGACCTCTGCACGATAGAGGCCAGTGACATCCTCGCCAGCCGGGTCTTCGACATGCCCGCTGCCCATCCTCAACCGCTTTCAGCCTGAATCGAGAGTCCTGCCATGCACCTCGGACGCACCACGCTTTCCAAGTTCCTGATTCAGCAACTCGTCGGCGTCGGCGACCAGGGCAAGCTCGCCGCCTTGCTGGTCGATGTGGCCGCCGCCGTGAAGGCGATATCGGCGATGACCGCCAAGGGCGCGCTCGGCGGATTCCTGGGCGCGATAGACCAGACCAACCTGCAGGGCGAGCAGCAGCAGAAGCTCGACGTGCGGGCCAATGATGCGATGGTCGCTGCCACCGAATGGGGCGGGCTGGTGGCCGGCCTGGCCAGCAAGGAGCGCGACGAGCCTTACCTGATCCCGGAAGGCTTTGCCCGCGGGCCCTACCTGCTGGTGTTCGACCCGCTGGACGGCGCGTCCAATACCGACGTCAATGTTCCGGTGGGTACCATCTTTTCGGTCCTGAGGCATGACCGCGACGAGGCCCCGGCCAGCGCCGACTACCTGCAGCCGGGAGCGTCCCAGGTGGCGGCTGGCTATGCCATATACGGCCCGGCCACCATACTGGTCCTCACCGTGGGCAAGGGCACGCACGGCTTCACGCTAGACCGCGAGATCGGTAACTTCATCCTGACCCATCCCAACTTGGTGATACCCGAAGACAGCAGCGAGTTCGCGATCAACACCAGCAACGTGCGTTTCTGGGAGCGGCCGGTGCACCGCTACGTCACCGAATGCCAGGCCGGCCAGGCCGGTGAGCGCGGCCGCGACTTCAACATGCGCTGGATCGCCAGCATGGTGGCCGAGGTGCACCACATCCTGATGCGCGGCGGCGTCTTCATGTGCCCGCGCGACGCCAAGGACCCGTCAAACCCCGGCCGCCTGCGGCTGATGTACCAGGCCAACCCGATCGCCTGGCTGATCGAGCAGGCCGGCGGCTGCGCCAGCACGGGCCGGCACCGGCTGCTCGAGATGCAGCCCAGCGCGCTGTACCAGCGCGTGCCAGTGATCCTGGGCAGCAAGAACGAGGTGTTGCGTATCGAGCGCTACCACCGCGAGGCCGACAGCGGCACCGACAAGCCCTATGTTTCGCCGCTGTTCAACGAGCGCTCGCTGTTCCGCGCCCAAGAGCTGGCCTGACCCGATCCAAAACTTCCGGAGTACGCGACATGTCCACCCGCCATCCCGTCATCGCCGTCACCGGATCGTCGGGAGCGGGAACGACCACGGTGATGAAGAGTTTTGCCCACATCTTCCGCCGCGAAGGCATCCGCGCGCGGGTCATCGAGGGCGACTCGTTCCACCGCTTCAACCGGCTGGAGATGCGCGAGAAGGTGCGCGCCGCCGACCACGGCGAGGGGCCGGCGATCAGCCACTTCGGCCCCGAGAGCAACCTGCTCGACGACCTGGCCCGCACCTTTGCCGGCTATGGCGAATGCGGCCAGGGCCAGGTGCGGCGCTACATCCACGATGCGGGCGAAGCCAAGGAACTGGGCGGCGACCCCGGCACCTTCACCGCCTGGCAGCCGATGGGCGACAGCGACTTGTTGTTTTACGAAGGCCTGCACGGCGGCTACGTCGGGCCCGAGGCCGACGTGGCCCGCCATGTCGAACTGCTGGTGGGCGTGGTGCCGATCATCAACCTCGAGTGGATCCAGAAGCTGCACCGCGACCAGACGCTGCGCGGCTACAGCCAGGAAGCGGTGATGGAGACCATCCTGCGCCGCATGCCCGACTACGTGAACCACATCTGCCCGCAGTTCAGTCGCACCCATGTCAACTTCCAGCGCGTGCCCACGGTGGACACCAGCAACCCGTTCATCGCCAAGGACATCCCCAGCGCCGACGAGAGCATGGTGGTGATCCGTTTCGCCAAGCCGCGGGGCATCGACTTTCCGTACCTGATGTCGATGCTGCATGGTTCGATGATGACGCGGCCTAACACCATCGTGATCCCGGGCGGCAAGATGGGCCTGGCGATGCAGCTGATCCTCACGCCGATGGTCCTGCGCCTGATGGACTTGAAGCGCCGGGCCGGTTGATCACGGCTTGGCCCATCGACAATGCGGCCGGCTGTTGCCTCTGTTCTCCCGTCCCCGCCAGAATTCGAGAGTTCCGTCATGCCTGTGCCCAGCCGCCGACAACCCGCCGTCATCGCGCCCAGTATCCTCTCGGCCAACTTCGCCCGGCTCGGCGACGACATCGCCCGCGTCGTGGCGGCCGGTGCCGATTGGATCCATTTCGACGTGATGGACAACCACTATGTGCCCAACCTGACTTTTGGGCCCATGGTCTGCGAGGCGCTCAAGCCCTATGCCGGGGTGGCGATGATGGACGTGCACCTGATGGTCGAGTCGGTGGATGCTTTGGTGCCGGCGTTTGCCAAGGCCGGCGCCGGGCTGATCAGTTTCCACCCCGAGGCCAGCCGGCATGTCGACCGCACGCTGGCGCTGATCCACGACAATGGCTGCCAGGCCGGTCTGGTGTTCAACCCCGCCACGCCGCTGCACTGGCTAGACCATGTGCTCGACAAGCTCGATCTGGTGATGCTGATGAGCGTTAACCCGGGGTTCGGTGGCCAGAGCTTCATCCCCGCGACCCTGCCCAAGCTGGCCGCGGTGCGCCAACAACTGGATGCCTACAGCGCCCGCACCGGCCGCGTGATCCGGCTGGAGGTGGATGGTGGCATCAAGCCCGACAACATCGGTGCCATCGCTGCGGCCGGGGCTGACACTTTCGTCGCCGGGTCGGCGGTGTTCGGCAGCCCGGACTGGGCCGCCACCATCGCCGCGCTACGCGCCGGGGCCGGCGCGGCATCGCCGACCGTGGCCTGACCACGGGGCGGCCACCATGCTGCGGGCCTTGATCTGGGATGTCGACGGCACCCTGGCCGAGACCGAAGAGCAGGGCCACCGCAGCGCCTTCAACCAGGCATTTTCCGAGCAAGGCCTGTCCTGGCACTGGGACGAGGCGCGCTACGGCGGGTTGCTGGCGATCACCGGCGGCAAGGAGCGCTTGCTGCACGCCTGGCAGCAGAAGCGGCTTGACCGGCGTCAAAAAGCTCGACATGATCGCCTCCAGGTACTGGTTACCCTCGATTCTGGCCAGCCTCATCGAATGCTGCTTTTGCAGATTGGATATGACTATATGAAAAATCAGTGTGCAGGTATGAACGCCAATGTTCAAGCGTCCTTGCGGCCTGCCGGGTGCGCGGAGTTATGGAGACTGGTCGCCGACAAAAACGGCAAAACAGTCGCCAGATATCAATAGTTAGACCCCTCAATATTTTCGCCAACACCCGGCAAGTGATGAATCGGCGTGATGCCGACAGAGCGCAGATCAGCTTCGTTACCAATACCCGAAACCTGTAACAACTGCGGCGAATTAAACGCTCCACCACACAAGATCACTTCCTTTGCTCGCACCGACTTATTACGACCAAACGGCAGTGAGTACTCCACACCAATAACTGTCTTTCCTTCAGTGATGAGTTTTGTTGCTAGTGCGCGACATTGCACCGTGAGATTACGACGATGCTTCACTGGGTGCAGATATGCGCGCGCAGCGCTGAAACGACGACCACGCTTGACGTTGCGATCAAATG
>CAISIP010000198.1 GCA_903885415.1 uncultured beta proteobacterium | reverse complement strand
GCCGAGTTCAGGCTGCCGGTCTGGTCGATCACGCGTGCGTCCAGCAGCGGCACCGGCAACAACTCCTGCGCCGGCAGGGCCTGCACGACCAAGGCCGCGCAGGCCAGCAGAACGGCCCGCGCAAATCGGTGCAGCAGGTTTGCGACGGGTGCTAAGGACAAGCGGTGCATGGACTCGGCGCGGTGGCTAACGACAGAAGCTGCCTACTTCTTGTTGAAGTCGACCGTCGGCGGCGTTGCAATCTGCACCTCGTTCGCCACCGAAAATCCGGCCTTTGGCGGGTACTGAAAGACCATCGCCGTCAGGTTGCTGGGAAAACTGCGAACCAGAACGTTGTATTCCTGGATGGCCTTGATGTATCGGTTACGCGCCACGGTGATGCGGTTTTCGGTTCCTTCGAGTTGCACCCGCAGATCGGCAAATCCCTGGTTGGCCTTGAGCGTCGGATAGCGCTCGGCCACCACCATCAGCCGGCTCAGTGCGCTCCCCAGCTCGCCTTGGACGGCCTGGAACCTTTTGAGCGCTTCGGGGTTGTTCAGCGTCTCGGGCGTCACCTGCATGGAAGTGGCCCTGGAGCGCGCCTCCACCACCTTGGCCAGCGTCTCTTGCTCGAAAGCGGCCTCGCCCTTGACGGTGGCGACAATGTTGGGCACCAGGTCGGCGCGGCGCTGGTACTGATTCAGCACCTCGCTCCATGCGGCCCTGGATTGCTCGTCGAGTCGCTGGAAGTCGTTGTAGCCGCATGCGCTGAGCGTCAACGCCGCGATGATGATGAGAAGCCAGCGTGTCATGCATACCTCCTGGGTGGGGGCAGACGACAAGGGCTGCACCATGGTTGTGCCGCCCAAGTTAACAGCGACCCGGGCGTTCGCCCTTGATTCGACGAGCGCAGGGCAATAGCACGCGACAATTGCAGTCAAAATTGCCACTCCAACCCAAGAGCATTTGCACATGTCCAAGACCAAGACCCGCGCCGCGATGCTCGGCGGATCTGCCGACGATATCGAGGCTGCCTTCTACGAATCGCTGCAGCGTGCCGACATCGAGCGGTTGATGGCCTGTTGGGCCGACGACGACGACATCGTCTGCATTCACCCGGGCGGTTCGCGCATAGTCGGCCCGGGGGCGATACGCGCGGCCTTTGAGGCCATATTCGCCAACGGCAGCATCAAGGCCCACCCGGAGCAGCTGCGCAAGGTCGAGGCGCTTGCGAGCGCGGTGCACAGCGTCGTCGAACGCATCGACCTGCTCAGCGAAAGCGGTCCAGTGCAGGCTTTCGTGCTCGCGACCAATATCTACCACAAGACTGCTCAGGGCTGGCGCATGGTGGCGCACCACGCCAGCCCCGGAAGCCAGGCTGAAATCCAAGAAATTGCACAGGTACCGCAAGTATTGCATTGACGACCACCGTGCCAGGCTACCGGCTGCAAGCTAAGCTCAGGCCGTGAACTACCGTGCCCCGCGCTGGCTACCCAGCGGCAACCTGCAGACGATTTGGCCCGCGCTGGTTGCACGCCTGGTGCTGCCGTCGCCGTTCTTTCGACGCGAACGATGGAGCACCCCGG